>DVLW01000182.1 GCA_018715285.1 Candidatus Faecivivens stercoripullorum
CCTGTTTATTTTTATGGCTATACGCAAAAATTAGACAAACATCGGCTAATCAGGTATAATATACCCGGTAATCCAATTGAAGGGAGGTTATCCATATCGACATTTCAGCTTACCTTACCAGTCGAGGTGTCTGTCTCACTGAACAGCAGCGTCAGGGACTTTCCCTTTCAGAGAATCCTCTGCTTTTGCTTGCTGTGCCCGGTTCTGGCAAGACAACTGTACTGGTCGCGCGGGTTGCAGCACAGATACTGAGCGGTATCCCGGCCGGAAAAATCCTGAATCTGACTTTTTCACGGGAATCGGCAAGAGACATGGGAGAAAGATTTGTCAAACTCTTTCCGGAAATGGAACTTCCCCGTTTTTCTACCATCCACAGCCTTTGTTATTCGGTACTCTCAAGTTACGCCGCGCAAAATGGACGGATTGTCCCAACACTGACGGGTTCAGACGGTGCGCCGACTTCTTCGCAGTTGCTGAGAGAAGCACTGAGCCGGCTTAAAAACCGAGAAAACGCCGGTTTTATCGATGATGAAGATATCACCGACGCACTCGCTGCAATTGGGTTGTGTAAAAACCGGATGCTCTCCCGAAAAGAAATGGGCGATATCTCCTGTGCAATTTCCGGACTGGCGGAACTGTACGACGCCTACGAAGCGGTCAAAAGTGAAAAAGGGCTGATGGATTATGATGACATCCTGCTGTACGCTCTGACTTTTCTCAGAAAGCTGCCGGATATTCGCACCCGTTTTCAGTCACGGTATTCACATATCAACGTTGACGAGGCACAGGACATATCCAAAGTTCAGCTGGAAATTATCCGTCTGCTGACACCACAGGGAAAAAGACTGTTCATGGTCGGAGATGAAGACCAGTCCATCTATGGATTCCGCGGCGCATTTCCGGAAGGTATCCTCTCATTTGAAAAGCTGTTTCCGGGTGGGACTGTCTGCCGGATGGAAGATAACTTCCGTTCCCGTCCGGAAATTCTGACACTGTGTGATAAATTTATCCGCCTTAACCGTGAACGATATGAAAAATCTATCCGACCAGCCCGCGAAAGCCGTCCAAATGCAATCATTCCTTTCCGACCGTCCAATCCTGACCGGGCGATGGAAAGAATTTTACAGTCGGTGGAAGCACTGCGGCCAGGTGAACACCTCGGTATCCTTTACCGCAACAATCTTTCCGCATTCCCGGTAACCGATCTTCTTCGGACGGCAGAAGTGCCATTTACAATCACCTCTTCTTCTATCCGGCTGATTCGGTATCACGTGCGCTCGGTAATGGATATTATGATGTTGGCAGAACATCCAACTGACCGGAAACGGCTGGCGTCACTGGGAAAACTCGATCTTGATGAGACAATCCGCAAACAGCTGCTCGCACTGCCGGAAATTCAGGATTATCCCCTTCTGCTTTCCCGCTCAGATGATGAAAAAAGCAGGAAGCTCGGACAAATATTGCGGGAAATTAAAGGTTTATCCCCAGTTGATGCACTGGCTGTCATCTGCCGGGAACTGAAGACCGGGAAATTCTTCCTTGCAAAAGTGCTTGGAGATGAAGACCCGGCCGCAGCGCTTCGCAGTTCCATCTTCCGACAGTTTACCCGCCGCACCCAGACGATTGACCAGCTGGAAAACAAAATCCTCGAACTGGAAGAATACATCAAAAATCCACCGCGCCCTGCTAATGCCCAGGTACATCTGTCTACCATCCATTCTTCCAAAGGGCTGGAATATGACCATCTGATTATACTCGACTGCTGTGACGGTATTTTACCTGCGCGGAATACCTCCGGTACACCGCCTGAACAGGCAAGAAGAGCGATGAATGAAGAGGTTCGCCTGTTTTATGTTGCGGCAACCCGGGCACGGGAAACGCTGACACTGTTCTATCCGGCTTCTTCCGAAAAAGCTCTCGCTCCATCCCGTTTTCTGTCCTCTTTTCTTAATCCGCCGGCAGAAGATGAACCGGCCCAAGGTAAAACAAAAACCGGTTTTGTGCCCGGCGAAAGGATTATCCATCGGCAGTTCGGTGAAGGATGCATCACCGCGATCAGCGGCGATATTATGACCATCAATTTTGACAACGGCAAAACCCGAAGTCTATCGATTGGTCTGTGTCTGAGAAAAAAACTGATCGTTTTCCAGAATACGGCCGAAAATTCAAAATCCAGAAGGTAAACAATTCGTTTTTTTGGGCCAGCTGAACAGTCAGGCTGCATTTCCCGTTATTTTTACCAGTTCAGACAGGTTTCGGAGTAAATAGTTTGGAAGGTATTATTTTGCAGGAGCTGAAAAAATAACTTGCAAAAATTTCAAAATTGGTGTATGATAAATACGCACGAAAAATTTGAAAGGTGCTTTTGCGCTTAACGCACCTTTATGGCCGACTCGGTTGGCCGGGAGATTGATGGAGGTTTGGCTTTTATGACGAGTTATAAAGAAATGTCCAAGGATCAGCTGCTGGAACAGTCCGCTGCTTTGAAAAAAGAATACGAAAACTATAAGGCACTGGGTCTTAAACTGGATATGTCCCGCGGCAAGCCTAGCCCCGAACAGCTTGACCTTTCGATGGGTATGCTGGATGTCCTCAAAAGCACCGACTCGATGATCCTCGAAAATGGCATGGATGCCCGTAACTACGGCCAGCTGGAAGGTATCCCCGAAGCCAGACGGCTGTTTGCTGAAATCATGGGTATCCATGAGGATGAAGTCTTTATCTGCGGCAACTCTTCTCTGAACATGATGTACGATACCGTTGCACGTGCAATGGTATTCGGCTTCCCTGGCGGCGAAAAACCCTGGGGTCAGCAGAAAAAACTGAAATTCCTCTGCCCTGTTCCCGGTTATGACCGTCACTTCGGCATCTGCGAAGTCTTCGGCATCCAGATGATTAACGTCCCGATGACTCCCGAAGGACCTGATATGACGCTGGTCGAAAGCTGGGTCAACAACGACGATACCGTCAAGGGCATCTGGTGCGTTCCTCAGTACGCTAACCCCGATGGAACCACCTATTCTGATGAGACTGTCCGCCGCTTTGCTAACCTGAAACCCGCTGCCGGTGACTTCAGAATCTTCTGGGATAACGCTTACTGTGTTTATCATCTGGACGACGATCATCCGCATCTTCTCAACCTGATGGATGAATGTAAAAAGGTCGGCAGTGAAGATATGGTCGTTATGTTCTGCTCGACCTCCAAGATTTCCTTCTCGGGTGCCGGCGTTGCCGCAATCGGATGCAGCAAACGCAATATGGACCACCTGAAAGCAAAAGTCGCAATGCAGACCATCAGCTTTGATAAGCTGAACCAGCTGCGCCACGTTCGCTTCTTCAAGAATAAAGCTGGTGTTGAAGCGCATATGCTTAAACACCGCGCTCTTCTGAAACCCCGTTTTGATGCGGTTATCCGTACCTTCCATGAAGAAATGGACGGCGCTGGAATCGCTGTATGGACTGAACCCAAGGGTGGATACTTCATCTCGGTCGACGTTATGGATGGCTGCGCTGCAAGAGTTATCGAGCTGTGCAAGGAAGCAGGCGTCACTCTGACCGGTGCCGGATGTGCTTATCCTTACCACAAGGACCCGCGTGACCGTAACATCCGTATCGCTCCTTCCTATCCTTCCATTGAGGAATTGGAAAAAGCAGCAAAGATCTTCACCCTCTGCTGCAAGCTGGCTGCAACCGAAAAACTTCTGGCTGCAAACTGATTTTTGATTCACATCTAACCTCCATTATACACACAAAAAATCTCCCTGCCGCTGGACTATATCCTAAAAAACGGACAGTGAAAAAAAGCACCTCCTGTTGTAGAATAGAAACTACAACAGGAGGTGTTGTCATGTCCAGACAATATACAAAAATAGAAGCAA
>DVLW01000183.1 GCA_018715285.1 Candidatus Faecivivens stercoripullorum
GCAGGAAATAAAGGAACGTCTGGTTCTGCCGCAAAATGGGAATAATGCGGCGGGTGACAAATAAATGATGCCGTTTTTGGGAAACGACGGTAAGGAAAGGTAATCGCTATGGAAAAGATGGACAATTCGGTAGACAGCATCCTTGGGATGATGGAAGGTATCCTCGAGACCGCCAAGGTTTTTCCTATGAGCCGCGGTCGTGTACTGGTAGATCAGGATCAGTTTCTTGAAATGCTGGCTGATCTGAGAACGCAGCTTCCTCGTGAACTGGAAGACGCCAGAAGAATCGTTGCTGACCGCAACAATATTCTCGAAACGGCGAAAAAGGAAGCAGAGATGACCACCCGTGCCGCTGAAGAGCGCGCAAGACGGCTGGTCGATCATGACGAGATCGTCAAACAGGCACAGATGCAGGCAAATGAAATCATGAGCACTGCACAGCTTCAGTCGCGTGAGCTGAAGAAAGCCGCGATTGAATATGCTGACAGCGTACTGGCACAGGTAGATGAACAGCTCAACAAGTCTGTTATCGAAGTGCGCCAGAGACGTCAGGGATTCCGTAACCGCTAATGCGCAGTGCCTGCGCTCCCAATTTGCCGGGGTTTCAATCCTGACTATAATGCTCAGCACTCCAGGGCTTCGATCCCGTCTGAACGTAAAGAGATTGTGCGTATAATTTGGCCGGTGCGTGTGCAATGGCTGTTTTTCTCATATTTGAGCCCAGCCGGCAATTCGTATATGAACCAACGGGTGATTATCGCGAACAAGACAGATAATTGGATAGACAGGTCAGGCTCTAAAGGGTCTGGCCTTTTGGGCTATCAGGAGATGAGAAGAATGGAACAGGAAGTCATCAGTTCTCTGTTTGTGGAAGAATTGCGGATGCAGCGACCGGTACCGCGCGAAAGTTATCTGTACAGGCTGCCGGTGGTACGCAATCTGACAAAACAGGGTGGTATCCGGCTGTCCAGTCCTGTCACCTTTTTTGTCGGAGAGAACGGGATTGGAAAATCTACACTGATTGAAGCGCTGGCAGTTGCAGTCGGGTTCAATCCGGAAGGTGGAACCATCAACTTCAATTTTTCCACCCAGGATTCCCATTCCGAACTGTACCGGTATCTGAAGGTCGTCCGCGGTGGGAAACGTCCCAGAACTGGATTTTTTCTGCGTGCTGAGAGTTTTTATAATGTAGCGACCGAGGTTGACCGGCTGGATAAGATTCCGTGTGCATTGCCGTCCTTACTGGACAGTTACGGTGGAGTATCGCTGCACCACCAGTCGCATGGTGAAAGTTTTATGGCACTGGTGGAAAACCGGTTCGGTGGACAGGGTCTGTATGTTCTGGACGAACCGGAGGCGGCGCTTTCTCCGATGAAGCAGATGGAGCTGATCTGTCATATCGACCGGCTGGTGAAGGATGGATGCCAGTTTGTGATTTCAACTCATTCACCTGTTTTGATGGCATTTCCGGGCGCGGATGTCTACCAGCTTTCCCAGAAGAAGATTGAACGGGTGGACTATCACGAAACAGAACATTTTCAGTTGATGAAAGCCTTTGTCAACGCTCCGGAAAAGATGACAGGATATCTGCTGAATTGCGCGCATGATGAATGACAGATGATTATCTCTTGCGCATAGCCGGTGAATATGATAAAATATAGTCAATCCGGTAATGGAATCGAACGCTGCTGTGAAAGGAAGTTGACAGTGATGGATAAAAAATATGATATCGTCTCAGTTGGTGAGATTTTGATCGATATGACGCAAATCGAACAGAATAACCAGGGAAATCCCCTGTTTGCCGCATATTCCGGCGGTGCACCTGCCAATGTTGCTGTTGCGGCTTCCAGACTGGGAGCGTCGACTGCGTTTATCGGAAGAATAGGAAATGATTTGTTGGGTCAGGGTCTGCGTCTGGCACTGGAAAACAATGGTGTGGATGACAGCGGACTGTCGACGGACCCGTCTGCTCCGACCACGATTGCATTGGTTACGATGGATGAAAACGGGGAGCGGGATTATACCTTTTTGCGCAGTTCGGGAGCAGACGTTCAGTTGTCTGTGCATGATCTGCCGGATGGAATGATTGAACAGGCGAAGATTCTGCACTTTGGTTCGGTAAGTATGACGGAAGAACCGTGCAAGAGTGCAACTCTGGAAGCGATTGAACGGGCAAGCCGCAATGGCGTGCTGCTCAGCTTTGATCCCAACTACCGGGCGGCGCTTTGGCATGATGAGTCGGAAGCCGTTGAACTGATTCGCAGTCTGATTCCGCGCTGTGATATCCTCAAAATGTCCAGTGAAGAGATGACACTGTTTACTTCTACGGCCAACTATGCGCAGGGTAGTGCACAGCTTGCTGAAATGGGTCCGTTCCTTGTACTGGTCACCCTTGGCGAAGACGGCGTATTCTACCGGATGGGCGGCGTGACCGGCCATGTTGCAGCCCAGAAGGTAGTGGTTTCGGACAGAGGCGGAGCAGGTGCGGCATTTATGGGTGTGGTACTGTCTCAGCTGTGCAAGCTGGATGACCCGCGTACGATTGACCAGAAGGCTTTGGAGGAGATACTGGATCTTGCCAACAAAGCAGCCGGTATTACCGCTTCCCGTCCGGGTGCAATCCCGGCAATGCCGATGATGGAAGAGGTTATCCGTTTCTGAAATGAATTTCTGACAGCAGTAAAGCCGTCCGTCGCGGGATAATCCCGTGTATGGGCGGCTTGTCGTTATTTTGGGACAGGCTGTTTACTGGGCAGAGTGAGCCTGTTCTTTTTGGAGTGCGTATTTTCGCTGGGTAGCCAGACCGCCGCGGATATGACGTTCCTGCTTGTTGATATCCAGCAGGCAGCGGACTTGCTTGTATAACGCCGGGCTGACCTGACGCAGGCGGACGGTTACGTCTTTATGTACCGTTGATTTTGAGACGCCAAACTGTTTGGATGTATCGCGAACGGTGCTTTTTTTCTCCAGCATATATTGTGCCAGCTGGACGCAGCGTTCACCGGTGCTGTAAAAATCGGTTTTTGCGGTATTTGTTTTCAATCATAACCCCTCCGGTTCCTTTACTGTTACCAGAAAGTATGCGCGTCCGGAGGGGTTTATGTATGGACAGGCGGCAAACTGTGCGCCTGTTTTGGAAAAATCAGTTCTGGCGGCGAATCTGGGTATCGGTAATTAGAGGATAGACGATTACTGCGTTTCCGTCCAGATTTTCATGAGACAGTTCAACTGCCGTGATCTGCTGATTTTCGTAGGTGGTATAGTAATAGATACCTTTGCTGGTATTGCAGCAGGAGGTATAGACGGTAATTTCGTATCCATCCTCTGTTTTAGCACAGCCGCGTGTCTGGTGCACCGACCCGAGGATATGGAAAAACTGGCTGACGCTTTCCGATTCAGAACAGCCGCATACCGAGTTGAGCCGTGTAAAGGCGACACGGACAAACCGTGAGGTGGAAGAAAGGTCACCCGGCAGACCGATTCCACCCATTCCAAGGCAATAAGGGCGGAGCGGAAGATCGGGACAGAAACGGTTGACCGGCGGCTCAGAGGTCAGATTCATATAGTTGTTCAGATTAAACATCTGGTAGTCAAACGGTGGATTATTGGCCATGACGCCTGTCGGGTTATCATAGATTTTTAGCCCGTCCGCTGTCTGTTCCAGTGTAATCGCACCGGTAGCGTCGGCAATCATCCAGTGCAGCGGCGCAAGCGGCATTTCATCAGAAAAAGGAATGTTGACCAGATGGATACGTTCCAGCCGCTGCCGTGCTTCTGCAAGTGTTGCACATTGCCCGAGTATCCACGGAATCAGCTCAAATGGAGAAACGTTGTCTTTGCCTTCTGTTTCGGGAAAGTAGACTGCATTGCCGGGAAAGTTCAGTCCGGCAATTGCCAGCCCCTTTTCATTTGCGGCATCGTAATAAAGTGGATATCCGTCCCGTACGATTGCCATTCCGATGATGGCGTAATGGTTGTCGTTGGTTTCCATTCTGCGGAAATGGAATGGATAATGCCGCGGCGTGATGGTGACTGTCTCACCGTAAGAATAAGATAGGTCAAGGGTTCGGCCGAAATAATGATCTGCGGTTGTAAAGGAAACGGCTGTGCACATGATAAAAACCTCCTGATTGAAAAGAATT
>DVLW01000184.1 GCA_018715285.1 Candidatus Faecivivens stercoripullorum
TTGAGGATTTTAAAGCTCAACTTGCTGTCAGACAGCGAGCTTACAATAATTTTCCCATGCGTCCATTAGGCTGGCACTCTCCAAAACAGGTCCTTTTTTCTTTTCCTTCTGTGTAACACATCATTGACAAACCTACAGTTTGAAAGGATTTTCGCTTCAAAAAAGCGGCATTCAATATACTGTTTTTTGATTCGGGTTTTGTGCCGATGAAGCCAGTTTTTTTGACAGATAAAATTGTTTATTCCGACAAACTTATATCCCGCCCGAATCAACTTATCAAAACCTCTTGCATTTTTTATCAGAACCGCTATAATGCCATTTAGATTCAGACATCCGAAGCTTTTCTGCGCAGGGTACGGAAGGGTCTGCGATCCATTCACCTATATTTTTACTGTCTGCCTCGATGTATTTTGAGGAGGAACTGCCATGAAAGTTGACCTGAAAGCCAGGCTCCGCGGCCTGTATGCAACTCTCTCTTTACCCCGTGAAAAAATGCTTCTGCTCTTTGGAATAGAAGGCATTCTCTATCAGTTCTCCCAGTCGGTCAACAACTTCGGAAACTGCCTGTACGCAACCGGACTGGGCGCAAATGATACGCAGATTGGTCTGGTCCAGACTGTTCCCAATCTGCTGGCGCTGATTCTGCTGCTGCCATGCGGCGTCCTCAGCGACCGGCTGAAAAAAAGCCGTACCGTTCCGGCAGCCTGTTTGCTGGTAATGGGAATCATGTACTTTTTCTACGGAAGTGTTCCGTTGTTCGGCAATCTCAGAATTAGCCTGTTTTTTGTATTTCTGGGAATGACGGTAGCTTCTGCGGTACTGTATAATGCTTTGTGGCAGAACTTTTTCGGGGATGTCACACCAGCTGACAATCGAAACAACGTATTTACTTTCCGTAGCCGCATTATGTTTTTGATCGGCGTTATTACGCCTCTGCTCTGTGGTTTTGCGATGGCAGCACAGCAGGATGCAGAAAGTAAACTGACAGTGCTTCGGTTATTCTATTATATTTGCGGCGTTCTGGTGCTGATTCAGTTTTTTGTTATCCGGAAGATTCCCTGCCCGGAGCAACAAATCCAGTCTGAAAAGTTTTCTGCCCGGTTGCTGGCTTCCAGCATTCGCAGCGCGTTTCAGAGCAAATATTTTCCACGTTTTTTCATCACTGGCGTTTTGTTTTATGTAAGCTGGCAGATGGACTGGAGCATGTGGTACATCGAAGAAACCCAGTACGCAAATATGAACGAAGCACATCTTTCGATTATGAATGCGGTGACCTGCATTGCTCAGGTAGCTTCCATCGGTTTCTTCTCCCGGCTCAGCCAGAAACGTTCGGTTTATTTTACGATGATTCTTGTCCAGATTGGATACGTATCAGGATCGGCACTTGCAGTATTTGCAATGTCTCCTATTTTTTCGGATGGAATAAAGCCATTTGCGTTTATCATCTGTGCAATTGTTCCCAGTGCGCTGGAATGCAGTTTCAACCTCTGCCTGGTACAGATGATGCTGGCTTCCGTACCACGCCAGAACCGCAGCCTAATTATCAGCCTGTACACACTGGTTATCACCCTGTCCAACGCTGTGATTCCGCTGTTGGGTGTACGGCTGTATACAGCTCTGGGGGCTGACTGGAACGCAGTTATCAGCTTTAATGGCATTATTATTCTGATGCGGACAGTTTCTCTGCTGGAAATTATCTGGCTGTTTTTCACTACCCGCAAAGAAGGCCGGTTGTTTGCCACTTCTCCGGATGAGGAACCCAAAGAACAATTACCCGCAGCTCAATAAATCATAAAACGGTGCTTTCCGAATTGCGCAGAAGGAAAGCACCGTTTTCAACTTATAGTAAATTTGCGGAAGCAACTGCTGCCGCCATCTGTTCACCGCCCAGTTTACTGGGATGGAGATGGTCACCAGAATCATATTCCGCCAGCAGCCGGTCGGTATCCTGAGGATCTGCAACTACCGACGCAAAATCGATCAGCCCATCCAGTTCACCAGCAGCTGTCCGGCGAATCAGCCAGCTATTGATTTCCCGGCGAATCTCCAAGGTTTCCTCACAGCATCCCGGCATCCCGCCAAAGGGCGTTATCGTACAGCCGATAACTCTGATACCAGCCTTTCGCAGGGTCAGTACCACCCGGGAAACGCCAGCTGCAAATGTTTCCAGCGTACAGCGTTCAGCAACCGGCGGACAAAATTCTCCACTGCCAGGCTGGCTGACGTCATTGACGCCCAGAGCCAGAATAACCGTATCAATGCCGCTTTTTTCCAGCAAATCCCACTGCATACGTTTCAACCCGGAGAGGCCGAAAAGTTCGCCACCCATTTCAGAAAATTTCCCGCCTGTCGGCAGCAGCAAACGGTTTCCGCCGATACCCAGATTCAGCAGTGCTGTTTCCGGCATCGTTTCTCTGACGTGCGCTTCCAGCGGATCTGTCCAAAGACGCATCTCGGTAATGGAATCGCCAAAGCAAGCGATTGCATGCGCATTTTCATCCGACAGTATCTCAATATCCATCAACGTTGGCAGCGGCTGTCCAACCGGAACCTGTTCTTTTCCGGTTACGGACAGGTCAGGAATAAAATCAGGCTGCTGGGTAAAATCTCCCGGCTGGGAATATGCAACCTGCCAGACACCACTTGCAGAATGCGGCGCAGGCTCTCCTGCCGGAAAGTAAATCAGAACTGAAATCTGATCTCCCGCACGAATGGGAAGATACACTTCATCACCTTGAATGGTATGTCCGGGTGCCAGTTTGAGAGAAGAAATCCCATCAAAAGTAATTTCTGCATTGCTGCGTCCATTCCAAAGCACTATTGGCCCGATACGTACCGGAGTTTCTCCAAACAGATTACCAAACCGAAGCCGTACGGTATCTCCAGTCAGATTGATGACTGTTTCCAGCCGCACAGTGCGTCCGACAACACCTTCGGTTCCCATCCGCGCTTCACGCGGAGCAGCTGCAAAAGCTGTT
>DVLW01000185.1 GCA_018715285.1 Candidatus Faecivivens stercoripullorum
GATTCTTTCCCAAAAGCCGTCGGGAGAAGTCTCTCTCTGGCAGCACAGGAGATTGCACCGGCGGATTATCCTGCGCAGGTGTACAGCTGATCCGGAAGTCTATAAAAGAATGCTGGGAATTTTACACCCCAACCTGCCGCAGATTTATGAGGCGGTGGAAATGGATGGAAAACTGCTTGTACTGGAGGAGTACATCGATGGGCGGCTGCTTTCGGAAGAGATGGAGCAGCTGGTCGGAAAAAAAGAACAGGTCTGTCAGATCGCACTGAAGCTGTGTGATGCAGTCGCCTGTCTGCATGATGCCGGAATTATTCATCGGGATATCAAATCGGAAAATGTAATGGTCGAAGCGGCTGGCGGACAAATCCGGCTGATTGACCTGACCGCTGCCCGCTGTAAAAAGGTGTCTGACCCTGAAAGCTGCGATACAGTCTGTCTGGGAACCGCGCCTTATGCGGCACCGGAACAGTTTGGTGTGACTCGGACGGATGAGCGGACAGATATTTATGCGATTGGAATCCTGCTGAATATTCTGGTTACCGGAAAACATCCTTCTCAGATTATCTGCCCGGGCGGACTGGGAAAAATTATTCGGCGTTGTATCCGTGTCAATGCGGATGAACGATATCATTCGGTCCGGCAGCTTAAAAATGCGCTTTGGAATCTGTAAATCACTGGTGAACCCTGTGCATCCTGTCTTGGTTGGGAGGATGTACAGGGCTTTTAAGATGGTTTTGGATATTGCTTCGAAAAAACAGATATGTTAAAATGATAATAAAAGTTTTAGCTTGTCAAAAGAGAGTTTTACAGCGCAATGGATAGGGAAAGGTGTATTTCGTTATGCCGGTTGATATGAAAATGGTGATCGCCCAGGCGTATAAAAATAAGGTTCAGCATGAGGATGTCGATAAGATTACCGTCAAATCCCTGATAGAGGAATGCCATATTTCCCGTCAGACTTTTTACTATCATTTTCAGGATATTATGGATGTACTGGAATGGTCTGTCGAGCAGCAGACCCGGCAGCTGGTTGAACAGAGCCTGAAGGCGGAAGACATGCGCTCGGTACTGGGAATTTTTATCTCGTTTACGGTTGAGCAGTTTCCCATGCTGGAAAAGCTGATGCGTTCCCAACGGCGCGCTCAGATTGAAAAGCTGATGCTGGATGCAGTGAGAACCTACCTTACCCAGCTTGCGCAGCATCAGAGCCAGCAGGTTTCGATGAGTGATTTTGACAGAGAGGTTCTGCTTCAGTATAATGTCTGCGGTCTGGTCGGTGTACTGATGGAGTATGGCGGCAGGAAAAAGCTGGATGCCGAACAGCTGGCAGCCCGGTTGGAGAGTATCCTGTCGGGTTCGCTGTCCGGATGGAAAGAAAGATAAGGTTATTAAAACGACGGTGCTTTTTGGCATGGTCGTTTTTTTGTAGATGTTTTTCTCAGACAGAGCACTCAAAAAAGATTCAGCCGGGCAGATGATGACTTACAGAATGGGGAATGTGTCAGTTATTTTGACACATTCCTGTTTTTATAAGGACAGAATAAAAAGATTGCTAGTGGTGCGGAAAAGCAATTGGTGGTATAACAAATCATAAAGAAACAAGCAGAGCTGCTGATTTATCACCTACAGGAAGGAGCATACAGTCGGATATGAAACTGAATCAGGAGCTTTTTGCCATCAAGCTATATGAAATGGAACAGCAGTACGCCAAAATACAAAGCCGTATCCAGATCTGCGGACAGGAAGATCAGCAAAAGGTTCGTATGGAATTGCAAAAAGCCGTGGATGAATACCGTGAACATGCGGAGATTTTGCGTAAAAATGTCGAGGAAAGCCGTTCACGGGCTGTTACCGAACTTGCACGCACCCAGCTGGAATACAGTCAGGCGATGGAAAAGCTGTTTGATGGCAGTCTGGAGCAGTACTTTCAGCCGGAGGATGGCAGCCGGCTGGAAAATCAGGTGGAAGCAACCACCCTTTATGCGGAATACGCGATGGATTACGCCATGCAGACAATGCGCCATGCGCTGATTGCGGCACTGACTGCAATGGACTTGCAGCTTACGGCGGAAGAACAGAAAGGAGATGCCTGAATATGCAGGAAGTACAAAAGCCAAAAAAACCATTGATTTTCTATTATGGAATCGTACTGGTGGTTTTGATGCTGGTCAACTTTTTTGCAATGCCCTGGTTTTTGCAGCGGCAGGTGCGGGAAGTGGATTACAGCACCTTTATGGAGATGGCAGAGAATCAGGAACTGGGACAGGTTGAAGTACAGCAGCAGGATCAGCAGATTATCTTTACCAATAAGGATAATACCGCTATCTTCAAAACCGGTATGATGCCCGACCCTGATCTGACACAGCGTCTGGCCGATTCAGGCGCAAAATTCTCCGGTGAGATCATCGAACAGGCTAACCCGATTATCAGTATTCTGGTCAGCTGGGTTTTGCCGGTAATCATATTTGTCGCGATTGGACAGTTTATGTCCAAGAAACTGATGCAGCGTGCTGGCGGACCGAATGCGATGATGTTCGGGAAATCCAATGCAAAGGTATATGTCAAATCGTCGGAAGGTATCAAATTCTCGGATGTCGCCGGTGAGGACGAGGCAAAGGAAAGCCTGTCGGAAATCGTAGATTACCTGCATAATCCGGACAAATACCGGGAAATCGGTGCTTTGATGCCCAAGGGTATCCTGCTTGTAGGACCTCCCGGTACCGGTAAAACCATGCTGGCAAAAGCGGTTGCAGGTGAGTCAAATGTCCCGTTCTTCTCGATGTCGGGTTCAGAATTTGTCGAGATGTTTGTCGGTATGGGCGCATCCAAGGTGCGCGACCTGTTTAAGCAGGCAAAGGAAAAAGCACCATGTATTGTGTTCATCGATGAGATCGACGCCATTGGTCAGAAACGTGACGGCCGCCTCAGCAGCAATGATGAACGGGAACAGACCCTTAACCAGCTGCTGACCGAAATGGATGGTTTTGAGGAAAATACCGGTGTTATTATTCTGGCTGCGACCAACCGTCCTGAATCCCTTGACCCGGCGCTGACCCGTCCCGGACGTTTTGACCGCCGGGTACCGGTAGAACTGCCGGATTTGAAGGGACGCGAGGCAATCCTGAAAGTACATGCACAGAAAATCAAAATAGAAAACAATGTCGACTTTTCTAAAATTGCCCGTATGGCTTCCGGTGCTTCCGGTGCGGAACTGGCCAATATCGTCAATGAAGCTGCTCTGCGTGCAGTCCGGGATGGCCGCAATATCGTGACCGAGTCCGATCTGGAGGAAAGTATTGAGGTTGTCATCGCAGGCTATCAGAAGAAAAACGCGATTCTCACCGACGATGAAAGAAAGGTTGTTGCCTATCATGAAGTCGGTCACGCGCTGGTTGCCGCAAAACAGACTAATTCCGCTCCTGTCCAGAAAATAACCATCGTTCCCAGAACTTCTGGTGCACTGGGATATACCATACAGGTAGAGGACGGAAACCATTATCTGGTCAGCCAGCAGGAACTGGAAAATAAAATCGCGACCCTTGCCGGTGGCCGTGCCGCAGAAGAACTGGTCTTCCATTCAGCTTCTACCGGTGCTTCCAATGATATCGAACAGGCAACCAAACTTGCACGTGCCATGATTACCCGTTACGGTATGAGCAATGACTTTGATATGGTGGCGCTGGAAACTGTCAGCAACCAGTATCTTGGCGGAGATACCAGTCTTGCATGTTCTGCCGAGACGCAGAGCCGGATTGACAAACAGGTCGTGGAACTGGTCAGAACCCAGCATCAGAAGGCTCTTAAAATACTGGAAGAAAATCGTCAGAAACTGGATGAGATTGCAGCTTATCTGTATGAAAAAGAGACGATTACCGGTGATGAATTTATGCGGATACTCAATCAGTAATATAGGATGATACAAAAGCGGAGCTCCCACAAAGGAACTCCGCTTTAATTTTTGCACCACCTTGTGACCGTTTATAAAATTTGTCGAAAGATGTTATACTTTGAAGTAAAATCGCATTTATATAAGTGAAATGTTGTCGATTGTCTTGACTTTCCGGTAGCTTTTTGTCATAATAAAGTGTATAATTGATAGAGGGGTGATTTCCCATGAAAAAATCCGGTGTGGTGATATTATCGGTGCTGCTGATTGGTGCGCTGGGTTTGATAGCGGCTGTTCCGGTTTCAGCACCGACTGTTGAAAGCAGCCCTGAACTTTCGGTGTCTGACAGTCAGACCACGCAGCAGGATACCGAAAGCCTGAACAGTATCCCGGCAGATGGACTTGTTACCCAGAACGGCCAGACCTGCTATTATCTCGCAGGCGAAAAACAGACGGGTTTGCAGTATATCGATGGAAAAGCCTATATCTTTGACGAA
>DVLW01000025.1 GCA_018715285.1 Candidatus Faecivivens stercoripullorum
TCAAGGATGGCGGCGATGATGCCGATATTACCCATGGTCTGGTGATTCAGGCACACCTCAGAAAAACAGATCGTCCCGGTATCTCCATCGATGGCGGAGAAGGTGTTGGACGGGTGACCAGTCCGGGACTTGACCAGCCGGTAGGAAATGCAGCGATCAATCGGGTACCGAGAAAGATGATTACCGAACAGGTACAAAAGGTATGTGACCGTTTAGGTTATAACGGCGGGATAGAAGTGCTGATCTGTATTCCAGGAGGACGGGAAGCGGCAGAGAAGACCTTTAATCCGATGCTTGGTATTACCGGTGGATTATCGATTCTGGGTACATCAGGAATTGTCGAACCGATGAGTGAACAGGCACTGATTGATACCATAGAAGTGGAGATACGGCAGGCTGCGGCGGTTGGTGCAAAAGGCATCATCCTCACACCGGGAAACTATGGGGAAGATTTCCTCAGACAGCATTCCGGGCAATATGGCGGTTTGGATGGTCAGATACCGGTTGTCAAATGTTCGAACTTTATTGGTGATGCGCTGGATATCGCGGCGCTTTATCCGTTTGAGCGGGTGCTGCTGGTGGGACATATCGGAAAGCTGGTCAAACTGGCAGGCGGTATTATGAATACCCATTCACGCTACGCCGACTGCCGTACCGAACTGATCTGTGCCCATGCAGCCATCTGCGGCGGGTCACGTCAGCTTTGTACTGACTTGATGAGAGCGGCAACGACCGACGCCTGTATCGAGATTCTCGACCGGGAACAGCTTCGTCAGATGGTACTGGACAGCCTGCTTACTGCAATACAGAGCCACCTCAGTCACCGGGTTCAGGGGCGTTTTGAAGTAGGTGCGGTTCTGTTTTCCAACCGGTATGGGTTGCTTGGTGAAACGGAAGCGGGGAAGGAGATTATAAAAGCATGGAACTGAAAAAAGGTATTTTTTATGGAGTCGGCGTTGGACCCGGTGACCCGGAACTTCTGACGGTCAAAGCACTGCGGGTTCTCGGCAGCTGTCCGGTTCTTGCCTGTCCGCAGACAAAAGGTGAGGAAATGCTGGCGCTGGACATCGTTCGGCAGGCAATGGACGTTTCTGAAAAAACAATTCTGCCGCTGCATTTTACCATGTCCAGAGACCCGGACGTTCAGCATCAGGCACATCTGGAAGCGGCTGAAAAGGTATGCGAATATCTGGAAGTAGGACAGGATGTCGCAATGCCCAATTTGGGGGATGTTTCCATCTATTCAACCTACTGTTATCTGATGGAACTGGTGAAGGAACGGGGCTTTGAAACAAGGATGGTTGCAGGTGTCCCCAGTTTTTGCGCTGTAGCGGCAAAGCTGGGAATCAGCCTGACCGAGATGAACACGCCTTTGCATATTGCGCCCGGAAAAGCAGAACTTTCAGAAGTGCTGCACTGGCCGGGCAATAAGATTTTAATGAAATCCGGGCGGCAGATGCCGGAAGTTTTGCGGGCAATTGAGGAGCAGGCCGGGCTGGATAAAAGCGCGATGGTGCAAAACTGTGGATTGCCCGGAGAAAAGGTATATCCCAATCTGGCAGAGGATGCGCCGAAGGAAACTACTGGATATTTTGCGACTGTGATTGTAAAGGAGTGACCGTCAGATGGTACATTTTGTTGGAGCCGGTCCCGGAGCACCTGACCTGATTACAATGAGAGGTGCCGCACTGCTGCAAAAAGCAGACTGCATCATTTATGCCGGAAGTCTTGTAAATCCGGCGCTTTTAGAGATGGCAAAAGATGGATGTGAAATCCATAACAGCGCTACAATGACACTGGAACAGGTTTTGGAAGTAATTGCGCGCCGTGATGCCGAGGGGAAAGATATTGTCCGGCTGCACACCGGCGATGCAAGCCTTTTCGGTGCCATTCGTGAACAGATGGACGCACTCGACCGGATGGGAATTGCGTATGACAATACGCCGGGTGTTTCCAGTTTTTGCGGAGCAGCTGCGGCACTGAATGCAGAATATACCCTTCCCGGTGTCAGCCAGAGTCTGATTATCACCCGTATGGCCGGACGGACACCGGTACCGGAAAAAGAAAATCTTGCAGAACTTGCTTCCCATCAGGCTTCAATGGTACTGTTTTTGTCCTCTGGGATGATGGAACAGGTACAGGCGCAGCTGCTCAAGGGTGGATATAACGAACAGACACCAGCAGCGATCGTATATAAGGCCAGTTGGCCGGATGAAAAGGTAATCCGCTGCACAGTCGGGACACTCGCGCAGATGGGGGCGGAACATGGAATTCATAAGACTGCACTGCTGCTGATTGGCGATTTTCTCGACTGCGGATACGAGCGCAGTAAATTGTATGACCCGGGATTTACCACCGAATTTCGTCAGGCGGAAAAGCCGGGTGTGGAATCATAATCATTATGGTAAAGGTGGGTGGTGAACAAGATGAAATTGGCGTATCTTTCCTTTACGGAAAAAGGATTTGCCCTTGCCAAGACACTTGCAGACACCCTGGGCGGCAGTGCAATGCGCTGTGGACAGCCTGATTCATTGCAGGAATGGACAAAAAAACAGTTTTCTGAGGCGGATGGTCTGATTTTTGTCGGTGCGGTCGGGATTGCTGTTCGTGCAATTGCGCCGTATCTCCAGAAAAAATGGAAAGACCCTGCGGTTGTGGCAATCGATGAAACCGCACAATTTGCAATTCCGCTGGTTTCAGGCCATCTGGGCGGTGCAAACAGTCTTGCACGTGCGATCAGTGCAGTTTGCGGTGCACGGGCGGTTATTACGACGGCAACAGATGTCAACGGCGTATTCGCGGTAGATGACTGGGCACGCTGTCAGGGAATTTATGTTGCCGACCCGGAGCATATCCGTATCATTTCGGGACGGCTGCTGGCAGGAACGAGTATCCGGCTTTCCAGTCGTTGGCCGATTGACGGTGAGTGTCCGCAGGGAGTTGAACTGACCGAAGATACAGATGCGGATGTAATGGTCAGTGCATGGAAGGAAGGAAAACCGGTATTGTCGCTGGTACCGAAAGTTGCGGTGCTTGGAATCGGCTGCCGCAAGGGTATCGGAGAGGATGTTCTGGAAAAGGTATTGCAGCGTTTTCTGGATGAAACCGGGCTGCGGGCAGAGGCAATCTGCGAAGTGGCCAGCATCGACCTAAAGAAAGAGGAAGAAGGGCTGATTGCATTCTGTCGTGCACATGGATGGCTTTTTACCACCTGTTCTGCACAGCAGCTGCAAAATGTACCGGGCGAATTTACCGCTTCGGCATTTGTCAGTGAAGTCACCGGAGTGGATAACGTCTGTGAACGAAGCGCTGTTTTTGTCAGCGGCGGCAGTCTGTGCCATAAAAAAATTGCCTGTGAAGGTGTGACGATGGCGGCTGCACTCAAACCATTTTTCCTGGACTGGAACCGGATGGATATCTGTCCCCAAAATAGCTTGAAAGAGGATGACTGATAGAATGAATACCCTTTATGTAGTCGGCATCGGACCCGGACAGCCGGAGTTTATGACCCAGCAGGCAAGGGAAGCAATCTCCCGTGCTGAAGTGCTGTGCGGATACACTGTTTATGTAGATCTGGTGGCGCCGCTTTTTCCCGGAAAGGAAACCTATACCTCGTCGATGATGCAGGAGCTGGAACGCTGCCGCTGGGCGATGGAAACGGTACAGGGCGGTAAGAATGTAGCCTTTGTATGCAGCGGTGATTCCAGTGTATATGGAATGGCCGGACTGCTGCTCCAGCTTTCACCTCAGTATGATAAGGTGGATATTCAGATAGTGCCCGGTGTGACGGCGGCACTTTCCGGCGGAGCAGTGCTGGGTGCACCACTTGGACATGACTTTTGTGTCATTTCGCTGTCGGATTTGCTGACACCGTGGGAGATGATCGAAAAACGGCTGCAATGTGCGGCGTGGGGAGATTTTTGCATCTGCCTGTATAACCCGAGTTCCCGCAAACGGGCCGATTACCTTGCAAAAGCGTGTGATATCCTGATGCAGGAAGGGAAATCTCCTGATACCGTCTGTGGATGGGTGCGTAATATCGGCCGTGAAGGACAGCAAAGCCGGGTACTTTCTCTCGGACAACTGCGGGATGAAAAGCTGGATATGTTCACCACCGTTTTTATTGGTTCCTCCACTACTCAGGAAATTTCCGGCCGGATGGTCACACCCAGAGGGTATGAGAAAAAATGCGAGTGGTAATTTTCAGTGGAACGACCGAAGGCCGTCAGCTTTCCGCACAGACAGTTGCCATGGGAATTGAAACGGTTGTCTGCGTTGCGACTGAATATGGACGGTCGATTCAGCAGCAGGTACCCGGAACCCATGTACTGACCGGCAGAATGGATGCCAGCCAGATGGCTGAGGTACTTGATCGTGCAGATTTGTGTATTGATGCAACTCATCCCTATGCCAAAGAGGTCAGCAAAAATATCCGGACTGCGGCAGAATTGGCTCATGTTCCCTGTCATCGGCTTTTACGCCGGGAAAGTCCGCTTCCATCCGGATGTGTGACGGTTGATTCTGCGTGGGAGGCTGCCATTTTCCTCAAAAATACACAGGGAAACATTCTACTGACGACCGGTACCAAGGAACTTGCTGCTTTTGAGGACATTGAACGCGGACGACTGTACCCGAGAGTTTTGCCGGTACGGGAAAGTATTGCGGTATGTGAGGAATTGCAGATTCCAAGGGAAAATATCATCGCCATGCAGGGACCTTTCGGTTATGAACTTAACTGCGCGTTGCTCCATCAGTTTTCCATAAAATGGCTGGTAACAAAAGATGGCGGTGCGGCAGGCGGTTTTGATGAAAAAGTCCGTGCCGCAGCGGACTGCAATGCTGGATTGGTCGTTATCCGCAGGCCAAAAGAGACGGGCGAGAGTTTTGAAGAGATTGTCGAAATTTGCAGGGAGATGATGGAATGCAGGTAATTCTTGCGGCAGCCGGAGCAGATAATCATACGATAACCGAAGACTGCCGCCGGGCATTGCAAAATGCCGGGTATATCATCGGCGCACGTCGGCTGCTGGAAAATCTTCCGGATGGCTGTACCCAAAACCGGATGGCGGCAACGAGACCGGATGATATCATGCAGCTGCTGCATACATCTGAGACAGAAAACAATGTTGTATTGTACAGCGGCGATACCGGGTTTTATTCGGGTGCACGTCTGCTGATTCCTCTCCTGGAAGCAGAAGGGATTGCATATGAGGTGCTGCCCGGCATTTCCAGTGTACAGCTGCTTTCCTCGGCACTCGGAAGGCCCTGGCAGGACTGGCTGCTTGTGTCGGCACATGGCGTGGATTGTGACCCGGTTGGAGCAGTCATGCAGGGAAAAACAGTCTTTTTCCTGACCGGCGGCAGCCTTCGTCCGGAAGTTCTATGCCAACAGTTGACAGATGCAGGTCTGGGTCAGCTGCCGGTGACGATTGGGGAAGACCTGTCTTATCCCGGACAGCGTATCCGAAAGGGAACTGCCGCCGGATTTTGTAAAGAAACCTTTTCGCCGCTGAGTGTACTGCTTGCTGAACCTGCACCGGGTATCAAACGGAGAACGCCCGGGTTTCCCGATTCTGTTTTTATGCGCGGTGAAGTTCCGATGACCAAACAGGAAGTCAGGGCTGTAATTCTTGCAAAACTCGCGCCCAAAGAAACCGATATCCTGTGGGATATCGGCGCAGGTACCGGCAGTGTCAGTATCGAACTGGCACTCTCAGCGACAAGAGGCCGTACCTATGCGGTCGAATGCAATAAAACCGCCTGTGAACTGATTTGCGCTAACCGTCAGAAACTTGGGGCATGGAATCTCAGATTGATTGAAGGCCGTGCACCCGAAGTACTTAACGGACTGGAAACGCCGGACGCTGTATTCATTGGCGGCAGTAAAGGCAGTATGCAGCAACTGGTCGATCTGGTACTGGAGCGCAATCCGAAAGCAAGAATCTGTATCTCTGCTATTTGTATCGAGACAGTTTATCAGGCTGTACAGGCGCTGAAAGTGCATGGAATAGAACCCGATATTATTCAGCTCAGTGTCAGCCGCTCTAAAACAGCGGGTTCTCTGCATCTGATGATGGCGAATAATCCGGTATTTCTGATTGCGGGGAATTGCGATGATTGAATTTATGATTGCGGCGCCTGCTTCCGGCAGCGGAAAAACTGCCGTGACCTGTGGTTTACTGGCATTGCTGGCAAAAAAAGGGTATAACCCCTGTGCCTTCAAGTGCGGCCCGGATTATATCGACCCGATGTTTCATCGCTCGGTTCTTGGAGTGGAAAGCCACAACCTTGATCTGTTTTTATGCGGTGAAGAAAGGCTGCGTAACCTCTACACCCGTTACAGCAGCGGACATGGTGCGGCTGTATCTGAGGGTGTCATGGGATTTTATGACGGTGTCGGCGGCAGTACCGACAGGGCAAGTGCCTGGCATGTGGCCGATACGCTGGGATTGCCGGTGCTGCTGGTGGTACGTCCCAAAGGTGCCAGCCTGACAATTTCCGCACTGATAAAAGGACTGTGCAGTTTTCGGAAAGACAGCCATATCAAGGGAATTTTCCTGAATGATTGCTCGCCGATGCTGTACTCGAGCCTTGCGCCTATGCTGGAAAAGGAAACGGGCCTGCCGGTACTGGGATATCTTCCGCATATGGAAGAGGCCGCTTTTGAAAGCCGACATCTGGGACTGTATACCGCCGGTGAGATTGACGGTTTGGTACATCGGATTGACTGTTTGGCGGACAAGATGGAACAGACGGTTGATTTGTCTCGTCTGCTCAGCCTTTTTTCTGCGGCGCAGCGTCATCCGACTGATGTTCAGTCACCCGGATGGTTTTTACCCCAAACCCGAATCGCGGTTGCAGATGACCGGGCATTTTGTTTTGTCTATTCGGAAACGCTGGATGCACTGCGGGATGCAGGTGCAGATCTGGTCAGTTTCAGTCCGCTGGAAGATGAAGATCTGCCGGAAGATATCGGCGGGCTGTATCTGCCGGGTGGATATCCTGAACTGTATGCCCGCGAGCTTTCGGAAAATAAGAAGATGCGCCGGGCAATCAGAGAAGCTGTCATCAGCGGAATGCCGACGGTAGCGGAATGTGGCGGATTTTTGTATCTCGGCAAGAGATTGGAGGATGCCAATGGCGATGTTTATCCGATGGCAGGCGTACTTCCGGGAGAAGGTCAGCGAAAAGAAAAACTGGTGCGCTTTGGATACGCCGGACTGACCGCCAAAGAGGACAGCCTTCTCTTTTTAAATGGAGAGACAGTCCCGGTTCATGAATTTCACTACTGGGATTCAACTAAGAATGGTGAGGATTTTACAGCCTGCAAACCGGTTTCTGAAAGAAACTGGCAATGTGGTTTTTCCAGGCGATCGCTGTATGCAGGATTTCCGCACCTGTATTTTGCCGGAAATCCGATGCTGGCAAAACGTTTTGTGCAGGCAGCGGCAGATTATCAGAAAAATATTGATAACCTGCTGTAATCGGATACCGAATCTGGTATAATCAGAATAAGGATTTCGGCTGTATGATAAAGAAGGATTGATTATGGAACATAATTTTGAAGAGCAGCTGCACGCACTGTTGCAAACCATTACGCCGCCTGATGCAGAGGCTCGAAACCGGTCGGCTGAAAAATGGGATGCCTGTGCCAAACCACTTGGAAGTCTCGGACTTCTGGAAAAAGCAGTTGAACAGATTGCGGCATTAACCGGAGATGAGAATGTAAAAGTTTTTCCGCGGTCGGTACTCGTCCTTTGTGCTGATAACGGAGTTGTCGCTCAGGGTGTTACCCAGAGTGACAGCAGCGTAACGGCGGCTGTTGCCCGGAATCTTGCGGCAAAGCGTACATCGGTCTGCCGGATGGCGGCAGTAGCCGGGTGTCAGGTAATTCCGGTGGATATGGGGATACTCGATTTTCAGCCGACTGAGGGTGTACTTAACTGCCGGGTCGGAAACGGTACCGCTGATATTTCACAGGGCCCAGCTATGACCCGTGAACAGGCGGCACAGGCGATTATGATCGGTATTCAGCTGATAGAGCAGCAGAAACGCCAGGGTGTACGTCTGCTGGCAACGGGAGAAATGGGTATCGGCAATACAACGACTTCCAGCGCCGTCGCAAGTGTGCTTCTTTCCCGCGATGTGACCGAAATGACCGGACGTGGTGCGGGACTTTCTGATAAGGGGTTACAGCGAAAAATAGAGGTAATTGAGCGTGCAATTGACTGCAATCATCCCGACCCGTCTGACCCGATCGATGTCCTTTCCAAAGTCGGCGGATTTGATATCGCCGGTATGTGCGGCGTATTTCTGGGCGGTGCTTTGTATCAGGTGCCGGTTTTAGCAGATGGTTTTATCAGTACAGTTGCGGCGCTGTGTGCGGTACGGCTCTGTCCGAATGCGGAAAAAGCCGTGCTTGCAAGCCATGTGTCGGCAGAACCAGCCGGAAGAATGATTTTGGACGCGCTGGGACGTCTGCCGCTGATTACCGCACAGATGCGGCTGGGAGAAGGTACCGGCGCTGTTGCTGCCATGCCGTTGCTCGATATGGCGTGCGCGGTGTATCATGACAGTTATACCTTTGATGAATGCGGCATAGAGCCTTATCAGCCGCTGGGAAACAGCTGATGGTTACGCTGGTGATTGGAGGCGCGGCCTCCGGGAAAAGTGAGTTTGCCGAGAGTCTGGTGCTGCAAATGGGAACGCTTCCACGCTGGTATATCGCAACGATGCAGCCTTTTGACGATGAATGCAGAGAACGTATCCGACGTCACAGAAAGATGCGTGTGGAAAAACAGTTTGAAACCATTGAGTGTTTTACAGGACTGGAAAAGGTAACAATTCCCGAAAAAGGGGTTGTCCTGCTGGAATGCATGAGTAACCTCACTGCAAATGAACTGTACAGTCCAGATGGAGCGGGAGCCCATACAATGGAAGCAATCAGCCGTGGTATCGATCATCTGATTCAGCAATGTACCGACCTGATTATCGTTTCCAACGAGGTTTTCAGCGGCGGTACCGATTATCAGGGTGATACCCTGCATTATCTGCGGACGTTGGCTGCGGTAAACCGGATGCTTGCTTCAAAAGCAGACAGAGTATATGAGATTGTTTGCGGAATACCGGTCTGCCATAAGGGAGAGGAGAGAAAAGGGTGATTATTTTTGAGACAATTGCCGTCGCCTTTGCGATGTTTTCTGCGATTCCCTGTCCGCAGCCGGTATGGAACCAGAAGAATATGCGGTATTCACTCTGTGCTTTTCCATTGGTTGGTGCGGTATGCGCAGTCTGTATATGGATATGGGTCTTGGTGATGAACCTGACAAACAGTCCGGAACTTTTGCGGGCAGCGGGACTTTGCCTGATTCCGGTGCTGGTGACAGGCGGTATCCATCTGGATGGGTATGCGGATACCAGTGACGCGCTGGCAAGTTTCGCACCGCCGGAAAAGAAACGGGAGATTTTACAGGATTCCCATTGCGGCGCGTTTGCGGTGATTCGGCTGTGCGGATGGTTTATTGCGTATTTTGCACTGTGCGGGTCGGTAGAATGGAATGCACGGGCGCTGTGGTGTATGGGACTTGGATTTATGCTGGAACGCTGCCTGTCCGGATTTGCGGTTGCGACGTTTCCAATGGCAAAAAATACCGGTCTTGCCCATACCTTTGCCGAGGCCGCGGACAAAAAGCGGGTACGGCTGTTTCTGGCGATAGCTTCAATCATACTTTCAGTTGTTATGGTTGCGATAGGGAAAGTTGCAGGCGGTGCAATGGTACTGACAGCCGGTGTGATTTTATGGCGGTATTATCATGTCGCCAAAAAGCAGTTTGGCGGGATTACCGGTGATCTGGCTGGATGGTTTTTGCAGCGTGCGGAGCTTGGAATGCTGGCGGCGCTTACGGCCGTGCAGATTTTGGAGGGAATGAAATGGTTTTTATAACTGGTCCGCTTTTTTCCGGCAAAAAAAGCACTGCAAAATCCCTGATGCACTGGGATGATACCATGCTCGAACAAAATGCAGTCTGGGACGTCGAACAGATGGTATCCGGCTGTTCCGACCTGGAAAAACTGGCCGACCGGTTGGCAGAAAAACAGGTTGTCATCGCTTCGGAAATTGGCGGCGGAGTGGTTCCGGTTGACCCTGAGCAGCGTGCGCAGCGGGAAGCTGCCGGCAGACTCAGCTGCTTACTGGCCCAGAGAGCAGATACAGTTATCCGGGTATTCTGTGGAATTCCGACGGTACTCAAAGGAGAGATCAGGCTGTGAAAATCTATCTTTTAAGACATGGGCTTACCTGTTACAATACCGAAAAACGGTATCAGGGTGTCCGGGATATTCCGCTTTCGGAAGAAGGGCGCGCACAGCTGATCGAGGCGGATATCTGCCCGGATGTGGTGTATGTATCTCCGCTCAGCCGGGCACGCGATACCGCCGGTATCCTTTTTCCACATTCCAAACAGGTAATTGTGGAAAACCTGCGGGAGATGGATTTCGGCGTTTTTGAAGGACGCAATTATATTGAGATGGAAAATGATCCCGAATATCGGGCATGGGTGGAAAGCGGATGCGAGCTGAAATGCCCGGGTGGAGAAAGCAAGGCGGACTTTTCCGCGCGCATCTGTGCAGCATTTGAACAGCTGGCAGACAATGCCTTTGATTCAGGTAAAGAGATACTGGTCATTATGGCTCATGGAGGAACCCAGATGGCGGTTATGGAACGGTATGCACTCCCGCACCGGGAATATTATTGCTGGTGCGGTCCAAATGCTGGCGGTTATCTGCTGGAAGGTGACGCCGTGATATGGAAAAAGGAGCGCCGGCTGGATTTGCTGGAAACAGTGCAGTATACCCGGCAGGAAGGCGGAAAAGATAAATGATCTGGAAAGCAGTATTGATTGGATTTATTCTGGATATCCTGCTTGGAGACCCGGAATGGATGCCGCATCCGGTGGTACTGATGGGAAAAGCAATCTCAGCGCTGGAAAAACGGCTGCGCGCTATTTTTCCACAAACGGCGCAAGGTGAAAAAACGGGCGGCATCATTCTGGCAATATGCCTTCCGGTAGGAACTCTTATTGTCAGCGGCGGGCTCTGCTGGATATTCTGTCAGATTCATCCGTTGCTGGGACTGGCGCTGCAATCCTTCTGGTGCTGGCAGGCACTCGCGATGCGCTGCCTTGCAAAAGAAAGCAAAAACGTCTGGCGCTGTCTCAAAAATGAAGGAATAGACGCGGCAAGAAAAGCAGTTGCCCGGATTGTAGGACGGGATACTGCCGAGCTTTCGCAGCAGGGTGTCACCAAAGCGGCAGTCGAGACGGTTGCGGAAAATTTCTCTGATGGTGTACTGGCACCGATGCTGTATATGCTGATTGGCGGTGCACCGCTGGCGCTTACCTACAAATCAATTAACACGATGGACAGCATGGTCGGTTATAAAAATGACCGGTATCTCTATTTCGGACGTGCCGCTGCAAAACTGGATGATGCTGCAAACTTTATTCCATCCCGTATTGCGGCGCTGCTGTGGATTATTGCATCACCACTTGCGTGCGGCAGTATCCGTGGAAGCTGGCGTATCTGGCGCAGAGACCGGCATAATCATGCCAGCCCGAACTCTGCCCAGACAGAATCCGCTTGTGCTGGTTCTTTAAGTGTACAGCTGGCCGGACCGGCTTCCTATTTTGGAAAACGGGTGGAAAAGCCGTATATCGGAGACGCACTCCGGGAGATTGAACCGGATGATATCCTGAGGACCAATCGAATAATGGTCACAGCAAGTCTGCTTGGTCTGATGATCGGACTGGGTGTACATCTGATGGTTGTCCGGATACTGGCAGGTTTGCTGGTTGCAGGATAATCCGAAAGTGATGGAGGAAGTTGGATGAATAATGACCATGAGCCCGTTATTTCTCCGGTACCGCTGGTACATGGAGGAGACTGGGCAGGATATATGGAGGAATATACCGGAGCACAGCCGCTGGATTTTTCGGCAAACGTCAGTCCGCTGGGAGTGCCGTCTGGAATTGTAAAGGCGATTGCCGATGCAGCATTGATAGCTGACCGGTATCCTGATCCTCTTTGCCGTTCCCTTTGCCGGAAGATTTCGGAGGCAGAACATATTCCGGAAAACTGGATTCTCTGCGGGAACGGAGCGGCTGACCTGATTTTCCGAGCAGTGGCGGCCTGTAAACCTAAACATGCATTGATTGTCGCGCCGACCTTTGCGGAATATGAAGCAGCGCTGACAACCA
The DNA here is from genome assembly GCA_018715285.1 of Candidatus Faecivivens stercoripullorum. Taxonomy (GTDB): domain Bacteria; phylum Bacillota; class Clostridia; order Oscillospirales; family Ruminococcaceae; genus Faecivivens; species Faecivivens stercoripullorum. The sequence continues at coordinate 12,255 of DVLW01000025.1, forward strand.
CAGATTGTCAGATTACCCGGTATTTTCTCCGGCAGCAAGAAGATTTCCGTCTGGGTGAAGATTTTCTTCAGGCGATACAGCCGGGAATCGATATCGTTTTCCTTTGTGAACCCAATAATCCGACCGGTATCACGACTCCGCGAGAGCTGCTGCTGAAAATAGCGCAAAGGTGCCGTGAATGCAGGAGTTTGCTGATACTGGACGAATGCTTCGGTGATTTTCTTGACCAGCCACAGGCGCATACCTTGAAAACAAGTCTGGCGGATTTTCCGGGAATGGTGATTCTTAAGGCTTTTACCAAGATGTATGCAATGGCAGGCGTAAGGCTTGGGTATGCGCTCTGCTGCGATAATGGCTTTTTGCAGGCAATGCGGCAAGCTGGACAGCCATGGGCAGTTTCCTCACTTGCACAAGCTGCCGGTGAAGCGGCACTGAAAGAGTGTGAATATGTAGACGCTGTCCGACAGCTGGTGATGGAAGAACGCCCGTGGATGCGCCGGCAGCTGGAAGAAATGGGACTGCGGGTCATTCCGGGAGAAGCAAACTTTCTGCTGTTTTATTGTCCGGTCAAACTCGTGCAGCCGCTTCGGAAAATGGGTATTCTGCTCAGAAGCTGTGCTAATTATCATGGACTGGACGAAAACTGGTACCGCACGGCAGTGCGGACCCATGAGGAAAATATCCGCTTGATCGAAACTATCCGGGAGGTACTCAGAGGATGAAACAGGCAAAATGTATTATGGTACAGGGGACGATGTCCGGTGCCGGAAAGAGCCTTCTCTGTGCCGGACTGTGCAGAATTTTTGCGCAGGATGGGTTACGGGCCGCTCCCTTTAAAAGCCAGAATATGGCACTGAACAGCTATGTGACGCGAGACGGACTGGAAATGGGACGGGCACAGGTTGTACAGGCACAGGCAGCCGGTGTGGAACCGGATGTGCGGATGAACCCGATTTTGCTCAAACCGTCCAGTGATATCGGTAGTCAGGTGATTGTCAATGGCGAGGTGCGCGGACAGATGTCGGCGACCGATTATTTTAAAATGAAACGACAGTTAATTCCGGATATTCTCAAGGCTTACCGGGAACTTGCCGCTGAAAATGACGTAATCGTCATTGAAGGTGCCGGAAGCCCGGCAGAAATCAACCTGCGTCAGGATGATATCGTCAATATGGGATTGGCTGAGCTGGTGGACGCACCGGTACTGCTGGCAGGTGATATCGATCGCGGCGGCGTTTTTGCTCAGCTGTATGGTACTGTCGCGCTGCTGGAACAGTCGGAGCGGGAACGGATTGGCGGCCTGATTATCAATAAGTTCAGGGGTGATGAGGCAATTCTGCGTCCCGGACTGACCATGCTGGAAGAAAAGACCGGTATTCCGGTGATTGGGGTTGTTCCGTACCTTCCGGTCAATATCGATGATGAGGATTCACTGGCGCCCTGTCTTGGTAATACTGTGAGCCGGAAGACGCTGGATGTTGCGGTGGTTCAGCTGCCGCGTATCTCAAACTTTACCGATTTTTCCATGCTGGATGAACATCCTGCAATCGGTGTGCGCTATGTCCACAGTGTCAGAGAACTGGGGAAACCGGATATGGTGGTTCTGCCCGGGAGCAAGAGTACAATGTCTGACCTTTTGTGGATGCGTCAGAATGGATTGGAAGCGGCCGTATGCAAACTGGCAGCTGCTGGAATACCGGTATTGGGTGTCTGCGGCGGTTACCAGATGCTGGGACAGAAACTCTCTGACCCGTCCGGAACAGAAGGCGGCGGAGAAATGCATGGTATGGGTCTTTTGCCGGTGGAGACGGTGTTCTGTGACCGTAAAACCCGTACCCGGATGCAGGCCGATGTGGTTGCAAGCCCGTTTGCAGGCGCAAAACTGGACGGATATGAAATCCATACCGGAAAAACAGTGGTGGACGGTACGCCTTTCTGCATTCTGGAAAACGGTCAGCCGGATGGATGCGTCAGCGGCAATGTATTTGGAACCTATCTGCACGGACTTTTTGATACCGGCAGCCTGACCGCAAAACTGGCGGAATTTCTGTGCAGCCGCCGTGGAATCAACTGTGAACAGGCAGCACCTGTTTCTCATCTGGAATATCAGCAGCAGCAGTTTGACTTGCTGGCAGACGGAATGCGCCGCGCACTGGATATGAAGACAATCTATGCGATGCTGGAAGGAGGAAGGTAACCGGATGGAAAAAGGTTTGATTCATCTGTACTGGGGCGATGGCAAGGGCAAAACCACTGCCGCAATGGGTGTTGCGATGCGTGGACTTGCGGCTGGAAAAAAGGTCGTGATTGTACAGTTTCTGAAAGGTGCACCCAGTGGTGAAATTCCTCTTTTACAGCAGCTTGGCGCGGTTATTTACCGCGGCAAGGCAGGAGATAAATTTGTTTTCCAGATGACAGAAGAGGAAAAGTCTCAGACCAGAAAGATTCAGAATGAGCATCTTGAGAAGGCTTTGACGGAAAATGCGGATATGCTGATTCTGGATGAAGCCTGTGCGGCCTTGCAGCTGGGAATGGTCGAACCGTCATTGCTGCAAAAAGCCGTGCTGGAAAAGCCGGAAGGTCAGGAACTGATTCTGACCGGCAGAAAACCGGCAGACTGGATGATGGAGGCCGCAGATTACTGCACAGAAATGCACTGCTGGCGGCACCCGTATGACAAGGGAATCTCAGCCAGAAAAGGCGTGGAATATTGACAGACAGGAAGGTGTTTCAAATGATAAAAAATGTAATACTGGATATGGGAAACGTACTTCTGGACTATAATCCGGAAGTGCCGCTGAATATGTTTTGCGACTGTGAAGAGGCCAAGGATATTATCCGTAACGAACTGTTTCATGGACCTGAGTGGGTGATGGGAGACAGAGGAGATATTCCTGATAAGGGAAGATATGAGCTGGTAAAACGGCGTGTCCCTGAAAAATACTGGGATGCCCTCAAACAGTGCTGTGACCGGTGGTATATCTGCATGAATCCGATTCAAGGTGCAGCGGAATTCTGCAATTTTGTCCGGGAACAGGGTTTGGGAATTT
>DVLW01000186.1 GCA_018715285.1 Candidatus Faecivivens stercoripullorum
ACGGTCGATGACGGCCATCGACTGAGCCGGGAAGGAAGCAGGCTCACCATAACGAATCAGGTTATACCATTCTGTGACCGCATCCCAGTCAGACTGCGGAAGGGTGGTTTTCGCCTTTTCGAGGATTGCAAGCGGGGTATCAGATGGGAGAATCGGGACGTTTTTCCATTTCAGCCAGTCGAGTGCAAGCCTGTACCCGTCGCGGTATTTCTGCGGGGAATCGTTTTCGGCACGCCATAATTTGACGGCCTTTTTCCATTTGCGCAGCTTGAATTTATCCTGCGTTCCGTCCTCGTCCAACTCTGCGGCTTCCAGTTCGACGACCTCATCCTCATATTCGCCCTCACCATCTGCCATCAAACCGGCGCGTGCCGGAACCGAGAAGAGAGCGCCTTTGATTTTTCTGCGCAGACTCCGCCAGAAGGTGACCGCCCAGCGCATGATATCATCCCGGTAGGTATAGATTAGCCAGCATGCGAGCGCGATCATCAGCGGCCACATGATATAATCCCACCACGGGCTGCCTTCAGACGCATCGCCGAAACCGCCCATATCACCCTGTTGCTGTGTGACGGTTTCCTCGACCGATTCAGACGGCTCCGAGTCGGGAATCAGCCATGCGATGAACCGCACCACCAGTGACAGCAGGTATTTTAATCCATTCAGCAGCTGCTCCAGGACCCACCCGAGCTGAGGCGCCAGCAATACGCATACCAGCCCGATACCGATGATTACCAGCGTCATTTTGAGGCTTCTGCCCCTGACCCTGTCCGGAAGGTGTTCCAGCTTGTGTTTACGTCTGGCCATCATAAAGTCGATGTTGGACTGGTTCTGGCAGAGGGCATAGCAGCAGATCAGGTAGAACAGACCCCAGACCAGTACCAGCCGGCTGTATGTTGCTTTCATCGCCCAGAACGCGATAACCGCAACCATTGACTCGATGCAGTACGCGACGACCATCTTTTTATCGATGATATCCTGATAAGCGCGGCCAGCCTTTCTCCATACGAGGATGTATGTCGGTATAATCGCTGCCAGTGAAATCCAGAATGGTGCAGTCATTTCAAAGTTGAGCAGCGCGAATACACCGAGTTCTGCGACAAATCCGACACCCATCAGGATATTTGCCGACAGAGCGAGCCTTGCATCGTCGATATCCTTTTTTCTCAGCCGGTCAGCGAGGAGCGTCAGCACCCAGCAGATCAATCCGGCCGCGAGATTTTGACCCCAGTATCTTGCCAGCAGCCAGCCGTCAGGATCAACCCAGCTGATACCATTGTCCAGCGCGACCGAGCATCCGAAGTAGACAACCGGCAGCATAATCAGCGGGATACCCGCCATCGACAGCCGGTAAAAGAGTTTTTTCCATTTAACAGCTGACATTTTCTTATGATTCTGAGCAGGAGACATAGATTCTTGATTCATCAGACCGCCGCCTCCTTTTCCAGGTCATAGCCGCGCCGCTGCATTTCCGCCTCGTCCTGAGACAACGCGCGTCTGCCGACCGTTTCATCGATGACACACGGCAAAACGTCGAATCCCTCATAATCCAGCTCTTCCGGAATCGGCCCGAGGATGAAAAACCGGACATGCACACCGCTTTTCTGTCTTCCGGCAGCAAATTGCAGCATGGCTTCCGACAGATAGCAGCTGACGATGACAATATCCGTCGAGGTAATGCCAGCCGACATACCAGCCAGGAAATTTCCGAAATCCTCGGTCGAATGGAGCTGCAATCTTGCCAGCAGTTCCAAAAGTCCGAGTTCATATTCACTGCCCCAGTATTCACCGGTGGTAACCGGCGTTTTTCTGTCCTCACCGTTCATCGAGAGCGGAGCATTGGAGACAAACCTTGTCGGCATACCGGTCAGAGCGGTTTTAAACAGACCGGCACATACCCGGATAGCATTTTCCATCCGGTCGGTATCGACAACCTCCATATGTTCCGAAGCACGCGACTGCATATTTAAGATGATGGTCACACTCTGCCGTGAGGTAAAGTCGTTGTTATAGACCATCAGCTGCTGCATAACGGCGGTTGCAGGCCAGTGAATGCGGCTCATCGGTTCGTGACCGGTGTACTGTCTGACGCCGCTGATGTAAAACGGGTCGTCCAGCAGCTGTCTTCTGACCATGATATCTCCATTGAGGTATCTCGGGCGGACGGTAATTTCGCTGCTTTCGATTGCCCTTGGCAGGACCAGAATCCGCGCGGAAGCATCGCCGGACATCGACAGGTTGGAGTATCCCAGCAGATCGGTGGTAATCAGAACTACCTGTTCAATTGAGAACTCGCCGCGTTTGAGCGCCTTGACTTTCCACCGTCTGGTTACCTTTGAATAGCCTCTGACCGAAAAGAAACTGGGGACAAATCTTGTCTCACCCGTCACCCCGGACTGTGCGCCAGCGAAAGACAACCAGCGTGAGGTGGTAATTTCCGCCTTGAGCCATGGGAGAGGAAGCCATTTTCGGTTGACAATTTCCTCGATCAGTTCAATTTCATCTCCTTCATAGCATTCATTGCAGCTCAGAGTACAACTGTAATGGATGTTTTTGAAGGCGTATTGTTTATACAGCTGGTTCTGGAGCAAAAACAGCCCCACGAGCACAACCGCGATTGCTGCAAATTCCATAATTCCACGACCCCATTATTCGGTCGGTACCGGCAGCTGACCGAGGATAACCGACAGCACCTCACCGGGAGCAGCCGCCGACTGGGAAGCGGAGAAGCCCTTGCAGATCATTCTGTGGCAGATGACGTCGTGTGCAACTGCCTTTACATCATCGGGCAGTACATAGTCGCGGCCATTAACCGCAGCCATCGCCTGAGAAGCTCTCATCAGTGCGATACTTCCACGCGGAGAAAGACCCAGCCGTACACGGTCAGAGCGTCTGGTTGCGTCGGCAATCGCGACGATGTATCCGCGGATTGCTTCACTGACCTTAACCTTTTTGACAGCTTCCTGAGCGGCAAGGATATCTTCACCCGTCGCAACCGGCGTTACCGAATCGACCGGATGGGTGACCGCAACGCCTGAGAGCATCTGACTTTCAGCCGCTGCATCAGGGTATCCCATCGACAGCCGCATGAAGAAACGGTCGAGCTGTGCTTCGGGGAGCGGGAAGGTACCCTGAATTTCAACCGGGTTCTGGGTTGCGATGACCAGGAACGGTTTATCGAGTGCATAGGTTTTGCCATCGACCGAGACCTGACCTTCTTCCATACATTCCAGCAGAGCCGACTGGGTACGAGGGGTTGCACGGTTGATTTCGTCGCCGAGCAGGATATTGGTGAAGATACTGCCGGGCTTGAAGGTGAATTCACCGGCCTGCTGGTTATAGTAATTGATACCGGTCAGTTCGCTGGGCAGCAGGTCAGGGGTAAACTGAACACGCGCAAAATCGCAGGAGAGCGACCGTGCAAAGGCTTTTGCCATCGTAGTTTTGCCGGTACCGGGGATATCTTCCAGCAGGATATGACCGCCGCAGAAGAGGCAGAGGGTAACCTTGTTGATAACATCATCCTTACCGATGATGACTTTAGAGACATTTTCGCGCAGCCGGGAGGCGAGAGCGGCGACTTCTTTGATTTCCATTAGACAGACCAATCCTTTCAACATAGCAATCAGGCTAAATAGCCTGCGATACAACTTGAGATAAGTATACATCTTTTTATAAATTTTGTCTATAATTTTGCAGAAAAGTTACATATCTGTATAACAAAAAAAGAACCCCTGTTCATAAACAGAACAGGGGACGGCGGCCAGACGCAGACGTTTTTCAGTTTGGCAGGCAAACACAGTGCGGACTATTTTATACTCTGTTTTTTCTCACCGCAGCGCACACCATGTCAAACAGGTCAGCCGCAACCGGCAGCATAACCAGCAGGTAGAGATTGAATATAAACGTCGAATTGAAATAGCCAACAACCAGTCCAACAATCGAAACTGCC
>DVLW01000026.1 GCA_018715285.1 Candidatus Faecivivens stercoripullorum
CTACCCCGGCTGATATAATCAAGGAGGTTTTAACAACCATGAGTGAAATTCTGGAAAATCAGGAAGAAGAGCTCACTTTTGCGGAGCTTTTCGAACAGTCTCAGACTGAAAAATTATATAACGGGAAAAGGGTAAAGGGCATCGTCTCCAACATTACGCCTAACGAGATCCACGTTGATATCGGTGCTAAACAGACCGGTATCGTTCCTGCATCTGAACTGTCTGAAAACGGCGACCTCACCCCCGATAGCTTTAAGATCGGCGATGAGATCGATCTGGTTGTTGTCAAAGTCAACGATCAGGAAGGTGTTGTCACCCTGTCCAAGAAACGCCTGGACGCGGAGGCAAACTACACTGCTGTTTGCAAGGCATACGAAGATGGCACCGTTATGACCGGTACTGTTACCGACGTTATCAAGGGCGGTATCCTTGTCAACTGCAACGGCCTGAAGGTATTCGTACCTGCTTCTCTGGCTTCTGACAGACGTACCGAGGACCTTTCGGTTCTGATGGGCAAAGAAGTTCAGTTCAAGGTTATCGAAGTCAACGACCGCAGAAGACGTGCTGTCGGCTCGATCAAGGCTGTTCTGAACGAAGCTAAGAAAGCAAAACAGGAAGAATTCTGGGCTAACGTTGAAGTCGGCAAAGTTTACACCGGTGAGGTCAAATCCATCACCTCTTACGGCGCATTTGTCGATCTGGGCGGTGTTGATGGCATGATTCACATCACCGAACTGTCCTGGACCCGCATCAAGAGCCCTGAAGAAGTTGTTCACGTCGGCGATACCGTTGAAGTTTATATCAAAGATATCGATACCGAAAAGAAGAAAATTTCTCTCGGTTATAAGAAGGCTGAAGACAACCCCTGGGAAATCTTCAAGAGAGATTACCCTGTTGATACCGTTTGCCCTGTCAAGATCGTTTCGATCACCACTTTCGGTGCTTTTGCACAGATCATCCCCGGCGTTGACGGCCTGATCCACATCAGCCAGATCGCTAACGAGAGAATCGCAAAGGTTTCTGACAAGCTGGCTGTCGGCGATGTTGTTGATGCAATGATTATCGACATCGACTACGACAAGAAGAAAGTTTCTCTGTCTATCCGCGCTACTCTGGACGCAGATTCTGACGAAGAATAATTTTCCTCACCTGTAAATAAACGGCGCGTCCCGGATTGGGCTGCGCCGTTTTCGGTTTTGAGTATGTGCGCGCGCACATATGCAGTGCAATGTTATTGAAAGGAGTCGTAAAAATGGACATCGAACAGGTAAAAAAAGACATCCGTCTGGAAAAAACCGTACTCGGAATTGAACTAGGGTCCACCCGTATCAAGGCGGTGCTGATCGGCAGCGATCATGCTCCGATTGCTTCCGGCAGCCATGACTGGGAAAACAGGCTGGAAAACGGTATCTGGACCTACCGGCTGGAAGACGCATGGGCTGGTATTCAGGATTGTTACCGCAAGCTGTGTGAAAAGGTAGAAAAAACGTATGGAGAAAAGCTGACCGGTTTTGCCGCGATTGGTTTTTCCGGCATGATGCACGGATATCTTCCGTTTGACCGTGAAGGCAATCTGCTGACTCCTTTCCGCACCTGGCGCAATACGATGACCGAAGAGGCCGCCAATCAACTGACCGAGCTGTTTGGTTTCAATATTCCGCAGCGCTGGAGCATTGCCCATTTGCAGCAGGCAACCCTCAATCAGGAAGACCATGTAAGTAAAATCGATCATCTGACCACACTGGCCGGATATATCCACTGGAAGCTGACCGGTGTAAAAGCACTGGGTGTGGGCGAAGCATCGGGTATGTTCCCGATTGGCGACGACGGTGATTATAATCAGGAAATGCTGGACAAATTTGATGCACTGCACGCAGCAAAAGGTTTCCCCTGGAAGATCAGAGAGCTTTTGCCGAAGGTACTGACTGCGGGCGAGGACGCCGGATGCCTGACAGAAGAAGGCGCTTTGCTGCTTGACCCAACGGGAACACTGAAACCGGGTATTCCGCTGTGTCCTCCGGAAGGTGACGCCGGAACCGGTATGACCGCAACCAATGCGGTTGCAGTCCGCACCGGCAATGTCTCGGCAGGAACAAGTGTTTTCTCGATGGTCGTATTGGAGCACCAGCTTTCCAAAGTCTATCCGGAAATTGATATTGTCACCACTCCGACAGGCAAACCGGTTGCAATGGTCCACTGCAATAACTGCACTTCTGACATCAACGCCTGGGCAGAAATGCTGATTGGATTTGCTAAGAGAATCGGCGTAAGCTGCACTATGCCGCAGGCACTTGATGCCATCTTCTTTGCTGCGCTGGATGGAAAAGAAGACTGCGCCGGTGTACGGACCGTCAACTATTTTTCCGGTGAACCGGTTACCGGACTGGCAGAAGGCCGTCCGCTGCTGGTGCGCGATCCCGATGCTGATTTCAGCTTTGAAAACCTGTCCCGTGCCCATCTGTACGGAGCTGTCGCTACCCTGAAAATCGGTATGGATATCCTGACTGAACAGGAAAAGGTATCCATCGATACCCTGATGGGACATGGCGGATTCTTCAAAGCGGAAGGCGTCGGTCAGAAACTGATGGCGGGTGCACTGTCAACACCTGTATCGGTTATGGAAACGGCCGGTGAAGGCGGTCCCTGGGGTATCGCACTGCTGGCAGCTTACCGGGTATGGGCAGAGAATGGTGAAACGCTGGAAGATTATCTTGCAAAGCGCGTCTTTGCCGGCTCAAAGTCAACTACTGTTCTCCCGCAGGAAAAAGATCAGACAGGCTTTTCTGAGTATATGAAAGGCTTTTACAAGGCTCTGGAAGTGGAAAAAGCCGCCGTCCATTACTTCTCGAACAACTGACCAGTCTGAGCAGATGTAGACGGGAAAGCAGTCATTATTTCCAACGATACCGGCATATTCACCTTTTATTCATATGGAATGTCACAAATTCCCGCAAAATGCTTGAAATTTAACGGAATATAGGTTAATATATAAGTGTACGTTCTTCATGCACCGGTATCGTTTGCTTTTAATTGCATTTCCGGCTGCAGGAACTTATTTTGCAGCGCAAGCTGATTGAAAGGACAGGAAAATATGAAAATTCTGGTTATCAACGCCGGCAGTTCCTCTTTGAAATACCAGCTGATCAACATGGATAACGATGAGGTTATTGCAAAAGGCAACTGTGAAAGAATCGGCATCGACGGCCGTATCACCCACAAAACCACCGCTGGTTTCTCTGAAACTGAAGACTGCAACTTCCCCACCCATACCGAAGCTTTTGAGAAGGTCGTTGAAAAACTGACCACCGGCGAAGGCAAGGTTGTTGATTCCATCGCTGAGATCTCCGCTGTCGGTCATCGTATCGTCCAGGGCGGCGACGTCTTCAGCAAATCGGTTCTGGTTACCGATGAAGTCATCGATCAGATCGAAAAACTGTCTCCTCTGGCTCCTCTGCACAATCCTGCGCATGTCCTCGCTCTGCGTGCATGCCGTAAGGTTGTCGGCGATAAGGTCCCGATGGTTGTTGTATTCGACACCGCTTTCCATCAGACCATGCCGCCCGAGGCTTATATGTTCGGTCTGCCTTATGAGGATTATGAAAAATACTCCATCCGTAAATACGGCTTCCATGGCACCTCTCATCGTTTTGTCTCCGCTGACTTTGCAAAACGGATTGGCAAACCGCTGGATCAGCTGAAGATGGTTACCTGCCATCTGGGCAACGGTTCTTCCATCACCGCAGTTAACTGCGGCAAATCGGTCGATACCACCATGGGCTTTACTCCTCTGGATGGCGTTATCATGGGCACCCGCTGCGGCGCAATCGACGCTTCCGCTGTTCTGTACCTGATGGAACAGACCGGTATGAACGCTACCGAGATGAGCAACTACCTCAACAAGAAGTCCGGCTTCTTCGGCCTCACCGGCGGAAAATCGGATAACCGCGATATCGAAGCTGGCATTGCTGCAGGTGATGAACGCTGCGCACTGGCTACCAACATGCTCTGCTACGAAATCAAGAAACAGATCGGTGCATATGCCGCTGCTATGGGCGGTCTGGATGCTGTTGTCTTTACCGGCGGTATCGGTGAAAACGCTATCGGCATTCGTTCTGGCGCCTGCAATGGTCTGGAATTCCTTGGCATCAAGATGGATGAGGAGCGCAACACCGCTCTCAACCACAAGGAAGGCCGCATCTCTGCTGATGATTCCAAGGTTGAAGTCTGGATCGTTCCGACCAACGAAGAACTGCTGATCGCAATGGATACCCAGGCTCTGGTTGAAAATAAAGCTCTGTAATGAAAAGATGCTCCCGGCTTAAAACCGGGAGTATTTTTGTATGACGAAACCCCCGTCCTGTAGTTGCAGGACGGGGGTTTCGCAGCGTATGAAAAATGAGGAGGAGAGGGTATGTCTATTTTCAATTCGGATTACCCATATCCGAAGCGCCCTGTCAGATGGATTTCCCGGCCACTAACGGGACTTGCATACTTTAGACCGTATGCCATGGTCTGGCATTTGCTGCCAGGGGGACTCACTGCAGCCGGTCCCAAACTTTTGGGAATGTATGGCTTTTGTATCTCATCCCTGTCAACGATTACAGTATACCCCACAAATGTGAACATTTATCCATTTACGAATGGACGCAGACTGAATAATGGAAACATAAATTGTTAAGCCAGAAAAATGCCGAAAGGTGAATTTTCTCCGTTTAATCGTCATAATAACACAGAACGGATACAAAAAGTTTTTCAGTTTTTTTTTCAGAGTACTGGAAATATTCCATAATATTTGCTATAATAGTGTTGAGACACTGGAAGGGTAGTTTGCGCGGCTTTTTTTGGCGTGCAAAAAACCAAAAAGTGAATTCGCCCGCACCCCTCAGGGAGCGCGGAGTGTGTATTAGTAATTGGAGGTAATAACAATGGGCAAGAAGTATTGCTACCTGTTCAGCGAAGGCAACGCATCCATGCGCGAGCTGCTGGGCGGTAAAGGCGCAAACCTGGCTGAGATGACCAACCTCGGCCTGCCGGTTCCCCAGGGCTTCACCATTTCCACCGAAGCCTGCACCCAGTACTACGAGGACGGTAAGAAGATTAACGATGAAATCATGGCTGAGATCATGGAATACATCGGCAAGATGGAAGAAATCACCGGCAAGAAATTCGGTGACAAAGAGAATCCTCTGCTGGTTTCTGTTCGTTCCGGCGCCCGTGCATCCATGCCCGGCATGATGGACACCATCCTCAACCTTGGCCTGAACGAGGAAGTAGTTGAGACTATCGCAAGCTGGGGCAACCCCCGTTGGGCTTACGACTGCTACAGAAGATTTATCCAGATGTACTCCGACGTCGTTATGGAAGTCGGCAAAAAGTACTTTGAACAGCTGATCGACAAGATGAAAGCTGAAAGAGGCGTTACTCAGGACGTCGAGCTGACTGCTGAGGACCTCAAGGAACTGGCTGAACAGTTCAAAGCTGAGTACAAAGCAAAGATCGGCGAGGACTTCCCCTCTGATCCTAAAGAACAGCTGATCGGTGCTGTCAAGGCTGTTTTCCGCAGCTGGGACAACCCCCGTGCAAACGTTTACCGTCGTGACAACGATATTCCTTACTCCTGGGGTACCGCTGTTAACGTACAGATGATGGCATTCGGCAACAAGAACAACGATTCCGGTACCGGTGTTGCATTTACCCGTAACCCCTCTACTGGTGAGAAAGTCCTGACCGGTGAGTTCCTGATGAACGCTCAGGGCGAGGACGTTGTTGCTGGTGTTCGTACTCCTCAGCACATCGACCACCTGAAGGAAGTTATGCCCGAAGTTTACGAACAGTTCGTCGGCATCTGCAACATCCTGGAAAACCACTACCATGACATGCAGGACATGGAGTTCACCATCGAGGACAAGAAGCTGTATATGCTCCAGACCCGTAACGGTAAGAGAACTCCCGCTGCTGCTCTGAAGATCGCCTGCGATCTGATCGACGAAGGCATGATCGACGAGAAACAGGCTGTCCTGATGATCGAGCCCAGAAACCTGGACGCTCTGCTGCATCCTACCTTTGATACCGCTGCTCTGAAGGCTGCTACCCCTGCTGCAAAAGCTCTGGCTGCTTCTCCTGGTGCTGCTTGCGGTAAGATCGTCTTCACCGCTGAAGACGCTAAAGAATGGGCTGAAAATGGCGAGAAAGTCGTTCTGGTCCGTCTGGAAACCTCTCCTGAAGATATCGAAGGCATGAAAGCTGCTCAGGGCATCCTGACCGTTCGCGGCGGTATGACCTCTCACGCAGCAGTCGTTGCTCGTGGTATGGGTACCTGCTGTGTATCCGGCTGCTCCGATATCACCATGGACGAAGAAAACAAGAAATTCGTTCTGGCTGGCAAGACCTATCATGAGGGTGACTTCATCTCTATCGATGGTTCTACCGGCTGCATCTACGATGGCATTATCCCCACCGTTCCTGCTTCTGTTAACTCCGGTTACTTCGGCCGCATCATGGCTCTGGCTGACAAGTACCGTGACCTGAAGGTCCGCACCAATGCAGATACTCCTCAGAACGCAATCGACGCTATGAACCTGGGCGCTGAAGGTATCGGTCTGTGCCGTACCGAGCACATGTTCTTCGAAGGCGACAGAATCGCTGCTATCCGTGAGATGATCTGCGCTGATACCGTTGAAGGCAGAAAAGCTGCTCTGGCTAAACTGGAACCCATGCAGCAGGGCGACTTTGAAAAGCTGTATGAGACCATGGAAGGTCAGCCTGTCAACATCCGTTTCCTCGACCCGCCTCTGCATGAGTTCGTTCCCACCGAGGAAGCTGACATCGAGCTGCTGGCTAACTCCACCGGCAAGACTGTCGAACAGGTTAAAGCTATCATCGCTGGCCTGCATGAGTTCAACCCGATGATGGGTCACCGTGGCTGCCGTCTGGCTGTTACCTACCCTGAAATCGCTGAGATGCAGACCGAAGCAGTTATCAAAGCTGCTCTGAACGTTTCTGCTAAACATCCTGAATGGAACATCGAGCCCGAGATCATGATCCCGCTGGTTGGCGAGGTTAAAGAGCTTGCTTATGTCAAGAGCGTTGTTACCTCTACCGCTGACAAGCTGATCGCTGAGGCTGGTTCTTCCATGAAGTACAAAGTCGGTACCATGATCGAGATCCCGAGAGCTGCTCTGACTGCTGACGAGATCGCTAAAGAGGCTGAGTACTTCTCCTTCGGTACCAACGACCTTACCCAGATGACCTTCGGCTTCAGCCGTGACGACGCTGGTAAGTTCCTTGGCGCTTACTACGACAAGAAGATCTACGAGAACGATCCCTTCGCAAAACTCGACCAGGTCGGCGTTGGCAAACTGGTTAAGATGGCTTGCGATCTGGGCAAATCCGTCAGACCCGACATCAAACTGGGCATCTGCGGCGAACATGGCGGCGACCCGAGCTCTATCGAGTTCTGCCACAACGTTGGTTTGACCTACGTTTCCTGCTCGCCCTTCCGTGTTCCGATCGCTCGTCTGGCTGCTGCTCAGGCTGCAATCCGTAACCCCAGAAAGTAATTTCCGGACAAGGGTTGTAAAACAGATTGTATGAAAAATCCCCGCTTACCAGCTGGTAAGCGGGGATTTTTGTATGAATGCCTATAGATCAAAATTAACCATTCGTTCCCATCAGCAGTTCCATCAGGTTGACAGCATTGGCACCACCGTGCAATAATCCGGTATGGCAGGCGGTACAATAGTCAACAATCCGATCTGTTTTGATCTGAGCGGCGTGCGCCTGCATCAGGGCCTGTATTTCCTCGGGAGATTTCAGCTGGATATACGGCTGAATCGCTTCAAAAGACTGAGGTGCCATTTTCAAATTGGCAGGTGCAGATGGGCGGTACAGCCATTCACCGTCAAAATCGGCATTGCGGCGGTTCTTTTCAAGCTCAACCACCGAAAAGTTCATTTTCTTCAAAAGACTGCGGACAGCAGTATGTAAGGAGTCATTGCCTCTGGCACGCCAGCAGTCCTGAATCGTAATTTCTTCTCCGTGATAATCCGGCCAGGCAATTTCCAGGCCGTCCAAATACTCCCACGCACTTTTCAGCGGAATATCCGGCCGGCGCTCTCCTATCAACATCGTACAGGTCTGGCATACCACCAATGCCTGTTCACCGGCTGTCAGGTTTTTATGTCCCGGACGGCAGCATCCTTCGATTCGAACACCCTGTTTTTGCATAAATTCTTTGGCTGCCGAAGAGGTATTGGGAAATGTACGGGTAAAATTGCAGCTGGGGAAATAAACAAACATGCCAGCATCTCCTTTCAGTATATATTTCTATTGTGATACATCCATCGAATATTGTCAATATTCTCAGACCGGCATATCTGTTCAAAAAATGAAGCAGCTGTTTTCCAGATCCTTTAAGGACCTGAAAAACAGCTATCTTGCCGATTACTGCTCAATAGTGACACGCTCAGTATCCCCG
>DVLW01000187.1 GCA_018715285.1 Candidatus Faecivivens stercoripullorum
CAGCTAATCAAGCATTGCGTGAAAACAGGTTTTATTATTATTCCACGCTGAAAGAATAGACCGTCTGCTGGTCATATGTCTCACCGGCACGAAGTACAGGTGATGCAAAAGATGTGCAGGCCATCGAATTGGGGAAATGCTGGGTTTCCAGACAGAAACCGCTGCGTTTTCCGTAAGCATGTCCATCTTTGCCGGTCTGAGGGGTAATCATATTGCCGGTATACAGCTGGACACCCGGCTGTGTCGTATGAACCGTCATCCGGATACCCGTGCGCGGACAGCTGGCAACTGCCACCTGTTTGAGCTCCGACGATGGGTCAAGAACAAAATTATGGTCATATCCGGCGCCATTATGCAGCTGTTCATCATCCGCGCCGATGTCCTGTCCAATCGGTTTGGCAGTCCGGAAATCAAAGGGCGTGCCTTCAACCGGAATCACCTTTTCGATGGTCAGGCCATTGCTATCAACAGCAGTATAGCTTTCCGCATTCATCTGCAGCAGATGGTCTTCAATATCGCCATTGCCTTCTCCGGCAAGGTTGAAATATGCATGGTTGGTCAGGTTGATAACGGTATCAGCATCGCAGACAGCTTGGTACCGAATCGAAAGCGACGCACCGTCCAGCGTATACCAGACAGTAACCGTCAGGTTTCCGGGATATCCTTCTTCTCCATCCGGTGAAAACAGCCGCAGACGGAGAGTGTCATCTCCTTCTGCCTCGACATCCCACAGTTTCCAGTTAAAGCCGTCTTTACCGCCATGCAGATGGTTAGCCCCATCATTAGCGTACAGCGGATACTCTTTGCCGTTCAAGGTAAAGGATGCACCGCCAATGCGGTTTCCAAACCGCCCAATCAGGGCACCGAAGTAATTGCCGCGCCATTCCTCGCACTGTTCGGCAGTATCATATCCCAGAACAACATCTGTCATCTTGCCGTCTTTGTCAGCGACAGAAAGCGACTGGATAATACCGCCAAGATTCAGAATCGTAACTGAAGCGCTGGGATTGGAAATCGTATACTGGAAAATCTCACGTCCATCTGAAAGTTTTCCGAAAAATCTCTGTGTAATCATTTATTATCCTCCAAAACTGCATCCGGCTTCAACATACGGACCATATCCCGATGAGGGCAATGCTCATCCATATATTCCTCTGAAGCAACTGTAAAACCATTTTTCTGATAGAAGCCGACCGCCTGACACTGGGCAGAAAGAATCATCCCTTCTCCACCCAGCGCACGCACCTTATCAGCTACCTCATCCATCAGTCTGCTGCCAAGATGCAGTTTGCGGTAATCGGACAAAACCGCAACTCTCCCGACATGCCACATCTTCCCTTCATCCGGGAAAATCCGTGCACATCCGGCAGCTTTTCCATCCACTGTCAGCAGCAGATGCCAACAGCTGTTGTCGGTATCGTCAAATTCATTCTGAAAGCCCTGCTCCTTCATAAACACCGCTTCCCGAATCGAGAAAACCGGTGTCAGATCCTGCGGAGCACGCAGCCATCTTGTCTCAATTGTCATAGCAAAATCCTTCATTCATTCTTTCAGCATACCAGATCAGAAATACTGAACATTCACCCGTTTACCGCACTTTTCAAGATTGTGCGACAGCACTTCGACAATCTTCATCTTGATCGAGAAGTTAATCGGCAGCTGCGGGTTCTGGTGAGCCGGGTTCATTGCGCGTCCGACAAAGATATTGATGTCAGTCGCGTCTTCAAACATCATCTTGGTAACAGTCGTCGCTGCATCCTTATTATTCTTCCAGTCGACCGGAATCGTCCCGTCAATCATCTGTTCCGACAGTTCCATAACCCGGCCAAGTGTAATAACGCCTTCGGTGACCAGATCGACGCCTTTCATCTTACCGGCAGGCGGAATCTTCGGGTCGAGGTAATCCAGGCAGGTTTCCACCTTTTCGCCCAGATACCGGCTGACAATCTTGGAAGTCGTACCGCCGCTGACAATCTTCTTGCCCGGACGGGACAGGAAGTCTTCAATTACCCGGACGTCATCTTCCGGATTGGCAGGCGGACCAAGCATAATGGAAAGTTCGCTTCTCTGGCGGACTTTCATGACGGCAACGGTCGTATCGTCGCCCATTACCCCAAGATACAGTTCTTTTGCCGCTTCCACCAATTTGGTGGCAATGGTATGCGGAGAATCGTTTACCGAGCATTTGCTTTCCAGGAAAGAGCAGATATGCTCATTCTGCCATCCAAAGCTCATGCTGATACCGATACCGGCGTGAGATACACCGTCACTGAACATGACAAATGTATCTCCCAGTTCAACTTTCATCCGGGTCTCATACAGCGTCTTATCTCCGATGACATTGACTTCAACCGGATATTCCACTGCCTTACCATCCCGCAGCAGGATACTCAGAGGGTTATCAAACTGCACCATATATGCGTCACCCTCCGACGTAATCTGAAGAATGGTAAACGTCGAATAGGCAACCATTACATCCTTGCGCATCGGAAGCGTTGCCGCGATGGTTTCCACGCAGTCCTCAACCGACATACCGCTGGACATCATGGTACAGATGATCTTGGAGGTAAGGCTGGACAGAATATTGGCGCGTACACCCGAGCCCATGCCGTCAGCCAGAACCAGTGTCTGCGTACCGTCGTAGTAGGTTGTTTCGACACGGTCGCCGCACAGTTCTTCGTTATGCTTGTTCAGGCTGACGTAACTATTATCAATATAGTAACTCATATCATCCCTCACAGCATACTCTTTTTCAGCATTGTCAGTGCGACTTTGGTTTCAGCAGTTGTTTCACCCAGCAGCGATGCAATTTCCTGAACAGCACGCATCTGCTTATCAACAACCTGATCGGTGATACGGATGGTTTCACGGCGCAGTTCGGCTGCATTCTGTTCCGCACGGACAATTGCGTCGATATTCTTCAAAAATACCAGGAAATTACTGTGTTCCTGATCGTACATGACCGTACGGTCAACATAAAGATCCGTCTTATCAAGATGGGTACGCTGGTTGATAATATTCTTGCCTGTTTCCATAACGCCCAACAGTTCAAGAATATCATAATAATCACCAAACGGCTGTCCCAGTACATCGGCATCTTCCTCAATGCCCAGCATATGCAGCGCTTCCCGGTTGATCTGCCGGATATTGAACTCATCGTCCACCGCAACAATGCCATTGGGAGAAGACTCAAAAATCTGGTCAGACAGCGATTCAGCCCGCTCTTTTGCGTAATGCAGGCACATTTCCAGCTCCGCTTTACCCTGCCAGACAGCAATCGCCTTTTCACGGCAGGTCGAATAGCCACACGCACCGCAATCGAGCATATCTTCCGGTTTATGCTTGCCGGTCAGAGCCAGAATCTTCTGGATTTCCGCTTCACCAGGCATTGCATCCCGATGAATTTCCGGCGTCATTTCCTTGCCCATCGTCAGGCTATGTACAACATCAAAATCTTTCTTTGCATCGGCGGCCTGTTCGACCAGAACCTGACCGATGATATTGCCGCGTCTCTTTTTGGGCATACCAGGACC
>DVLW01000188.1 GCA_018715285.1 Candidatus Faecivivens stercoripullorum
ACACCTGAATACTACATGTTCAAAAGTACTTTTTCAAAAATTATATCACAATTTTATTTTGCCGCTCGTTATGGGCAAGATAAAATATTTTTTGTTATCCGCGTGGGATTTTGTCAAAGCCGGTGTATAATTGGGTAGAAGAGTAAACCGAAAGGAGGAAAGCCGGATGCAGCCCAGAGAGATGATTGACCGTCTGCGGGCCGGTGATGAAACGGCACTGGACGATCTGATACGATATTATCGTCCGCTGATCTGTTACATTATCACGCCGATTCTGGACAATGCGCATGACCGGGAGGAATGTATTTCCGAAGTGGTCATGCGGGTATGGAACGGAATCGGAAGTTTTGACCCGGGACGTGGAAGCTGGAATGCATGGCTGACGGCGCTTGCCCGTAATACTGCGCTCAATAAGGCACGCGGCAGCCGGAAATATGCAGTATCTGATCTTTCACCCGATACACCGGATACCAGTCCAACTCCGGAACAGGAGATTCTGCGCCGTGAGCAGCAAAAGGCTTTGTATCAGGCATTAAAGCAGCTTCCGCAAGCTGAACAGGCGCTGTTTTACCGTAAATATTATTATTTGCAGTCGACCGCCCAGATTGCCGCAGAACTCGGTATCACCGAAAGGGCAGCGGAAGGACGGCTGTATCGAATCAAACAGAAACTGCGCAGAATGCTGGGAGGTGAGTCAGATGGATAAACAACAGCAGATACCGTTTCCGGATGAGGAGATGTTTGCTGATTTGCTGACAGGTTCAGACGGATTGCCGCCGGATGAAGTGGTCGGAGCGGTGACGCCATGGAAAAAAGCAATCCGACGGATTCTGATTGGACAGGTGCTGACGACCATCACCTTCAATTTCTATGGATTGAACTATCTGTTGCCGCTGATCGGGATGATTTTGTCACTGTTAGGACTGCGGACGCTGCGCAGGGAAAACCGATGGCTGAAAGGCTGTTTTTATCTGGCAGTTCTGCGGCTGGGGATGCTGATGGTTCAATTGTTGGGTAATACGACAATCCGGGTTGACCTGTTGATGGATACTCTGCCGTACAGCGGCCAGCTGCAATGGGCAGTCACATTTTTGGGAATAGGATTGGTGTTGGGGACAGTACTTTGCCTTTGGCAAGGATTGCGTGCCATCCGTCAGAAGGCGGGTCTTCCACCTGATACACATAGCGGAGCGGCATTGTTGATCTGGTATGGCGTGACCTGTATCCTCGCATTTGTGAATTACAACGGACTGATTCTGCCGCTGCTGATGCTGATAGCGTATCTGCTGATTATCCGGAGCATCTTCAAACTGTCCCATTCATTGGATGAGGCTGGTTATCTGGTGAAACCATCGCCGGTCAGATTGCCCGATTGGACTGTCACAGCGGTCATTACCGGAATATTGGCAGTCGGTGCGGCAATCAGTTACCTGTTCCTATCTGGTTACCCGATGGACTGGCAGCCGGTCGAGACGGTGGAGTCGTCCGAGAGAACCGAAATTTGTGAGCAGCTCATCCAACTTGGTTTCCCGGAGGAGATACTGGAGGACCTGACGGATGAAGATATCCTTGCCTGTAAGGATGCGGTGACGGTGGTTGTTGATACCCATTCCCATCCGGTTAATGATGGGCGGCAGGTTATGGAAGGAACGGAAGATCACCGGGTTTACCGGACAGTCTATGATGTTGAAGAACTGCAAATCACCGGTATTGCAGTGCAGTTGTCCGGTGAGCGGGAAAGCTGGAAGATATTTCACCACTTTGTCTGGACAGTGGACCCGGGATTCCCTGGAACCGAGTCGATACAGATGTGGCCGGCATGGAGATTGAGTGAAGGCTGGTGGAAGGATGGGGAAGTGAGCGGACAATTGTTGGTTGACCGCGACGGGCAGACTTATACTGCATCGTATGCCTACCTGGGTAATCAAGGCTACACATCCAACAGCTTTATGTTCAGCGGTCAACCCCAGAACGACCTGTTTGCAGCCTTTTCACTGCCGCGATGGGGTGAGAATAAGCGCGGATATGTCAGCTACACTGTCAGTGAGGTGTCAGACGGCTGGATTATCGATAGCTGGTTCAACTATAGCCATCAGCGCAGTTGGCTCCAGTATCCCGTTCAGTCGGCGATGGAGAATCAGATATCCGGCAGCTGGAACTTGAATGGCGTATTTAAGGAAGTGCAGGATGCACTGCAATTTTACCCGAGTGAGGAAGGAATTGAGATGTTAAGTTGAAAAGTGCCTCCAAATCTTGACAGATAAAAGAAAAAGTGGTATCCTGAATATAGTTAGTTCAAGCTAACTTTTCTTAGTCCATAAATTGGAGGTTTTGGATATGATTCAGCTGATTCTTTCCAATCTGAGCAATATAATAATCGTGGTAATTTTGCTGGCGGCGGTTTTATTTGCCCTTCGCAGTGTTGTGAAAAAACGTAAATCGGGCGGCTGTGGATGCGGCTGTTCCGGTTGTTCTGGATGCAGCGGCTGCGGCGTAACTTCAGCGCCGTCTGCTGCGGACAAAAAGAAAGAGCCTTCCGGCTGTTGTCAGCCGAAGGCCCAAAGGTAAAAATATCTGAAAGATGCTCCCGCTCAGCCGTTTTCCGCCGGTTTGGGCGGGAGTTTGCTTAAATCGTGGCGTACGATGTAAGCATACAATCCCAGCAGCAGTCCGCCTGCGAGTACCCATGCGACCGAACCGGCCATACAGATACCAAAATAGCTGTGGTACTGTGCGGCGATTACCGCCACAACACCTCTGCCGATCAGCTCTGCGATACCGGCAGTCATCGGCAGCAGTCCGTATCCCAGTCCCTGAATACCATTGCGGTAAAGGTTGACAATCGTCAGCGGGATGAAGAAAGCGCCGATACATTTCAGGTAGAGGTCGACCGAATCGATGACACTGCTGACATCACCCGAGATAAACAGGTAGGTCAGGTATTTGCCGACGGTCATGACCAGCGCGCCGGCTACGATGGAATAGATGATTCCCATAATGGTCGCTGAGCGGAACCCTTTGCGGATACGTGCGACGTCGCCAGCACCAATATTCTGCGCCGAATAGTTGGCCATTGCGGTACCCATTGCGACGTATGCCTGCGTGACAAGCTGTTCAATCTTTCCAGCAGCAGTGAAAGCAGCGACAAGGGTAGAACCGAGCATGTTCAAAGAAGTCTGGACCATCATTGAACCGATTGCGGTAATGGAAAACTGGAGTGCCATTGGGACACCGATTTTGAGCTGAACAGCCATCATATGCGGGTCCATCCGCAGGTCTTCTTTGTGGGGATGGAGAATCGGTATAGCCTTTGCAATGTACAGAAGGCAGAGAAGACCGGAAATTCCCTGGGAAATAATCGTTGCCCAGGCAGCTCCTGCGGTACCCATATTAAACTGAATGATGAACAGAAGGTCAAGCAGAATATTCAGCAGCGCTGCAACAATCAGAAAGAAAAGGGGAACCTTACTGTTGCCCAGTGCGCGCATCAGGCAGGAAAGCAGGTTATACAGCATCGGTGCCACCAGACCGCCGCAGATGATAATAATATAGCTGTATGCGTCGGCGAAGATATCCTCCGGTGTATGCATGAAGGTAAGCAGCGGCTTCATCATCACGACCGATATGGTTGTCATTACGACCGATACAATCGCGGAAAGAATCGTAGCGTTGACTGCTGCGCGGCGCATACCTTTCATATCATTTGCGCCGAACCTCTGGGCAACCTGCAAGGTAAATCCATTGGTCATCCCCATCGCAAGACCGGTAATCAGGAACATGATCGTACCGGTACTGCCGACAGCCGCGAGAGCACCGGTTCCGACAAACTGACCGACGATAATGGCATCGACCATATTATAGAATTGCTGGAACAGGTTTCCGATAAAAAGAGGGACGGTAAAAGCAAAGATGATTTTACCGGGACTGCCCTTGGTCATAT
>DVLW01000189.1 GCA_018715285.1 Candidatus Faecivivens stercoripullorum
GCCAAACGGTACAGCAGCTTCACCGGACAGGAAAGAATCTGTAGATTTTTCCAGCTCGTCCAGATTTTCGATTACCATTGTCGCGATCTTTTCCTGACGGGAAGGCATCAACCCGGATATCACACTTGTGATAATCCCGCTCAGCATCACCAGCAATATTGCCGCAATACAGAAAAGCCAAAGCCATCCGGATTTGCGTCGTTCCGCCGGCATCAGGTTACTCCCCTTTCAGGAAGTCTGCAAGCAGCCGAATTGCGTTTCCTCTGTGAGAAATCGCATCCTTTTCCTCACCGGTCATTTCCGCATAAGCGCGCCCATTGACCATAAAAATCGGGTCATATCCAAAACCAATCTGTCCCAGTTCTTCAAAGCCAATCGAACCGGCACATTCACCGCGGAAATAATGTGCTTTTCCTTCCTGGTCAATGTAGCAGATCACGCTGACAAACTGTGCACTGCGATCAGTGACGCCATCCAGCGCATCCAGCAGCTTCATATTATTGCGATGGTCATCTGTCGGTTCACCGGCATACCGTGCCGAATATACACCAGGCGCACCATCCAGCGCATCGACGCACAGTCCCGAGTCATCAGCCAGTGCTGCGCATCCGGTCAGATCGTAAATTGCCTGTGCTTTCAGACGTGCGTTTTCCTCGAAAGTTGTCCCGTTTTCCTCAACTTCCAGCTGAATCCCCTTTTCTTTCTGGGAATAAAGGGTATATCCCAGCGGTTCCAGCATCCGTTTGAGTTCGAGAACCTTATTTTTATTATTGGTAGCGAGAATAATATCCATTCGGATTTTGCTCCTTTCTCCCCGTGTCGATTATTCAAACAATGCGCGGACAAAATCTTCCGGCACAAATTCCTGTAAGTCGTCCACCTTTTCTCCAACGCCGACAAACCGTACCGGCAGTCCCAGCTGGTTTTTCAGTGAGATAACGATACCGCCCTTTGCGGTACCATCCAGCTTGGTCAGAATGATACCGGTGATATTGGCAGCCTCTTTGAACAGTTCTGCCTGGCTGACCGCGTTCTGTCCTGTCGTCGCATCCAGTACCAGCAGCACTTCCACGTCACAGCCTTCTGCACGCTGGGAAACGATACGGAACATCTTGTGCAGCTCTGCCATCAGGTTTTTCTTATTGTGCAGCCGTCCGGCAGTATCAATCAGCAGCAGATCACAGCCTCTTGCCTTTGCCGCGTCAATTGAATCGTATACAACCGCTGCTGGGTCAGCGCCTTCCTTGTGTTTGACGATATCCACGCCTGCACGATCGGTCCAGACCTGAAGCTGGTCGATTGCCGCTGCACGGAAGGTGTCAGCCGCCGCAACCAGTACCTTTTTGCCCTGTGCCTTGTATCCGGCAGCCAGTTTGCCGACAGTGGTTGTCTTTCCAGCTCCGTTGACACCGATAACAAAGATGATCGAAGGACGGGTATTGATCTGGAAAGGACGTTCCTCCCGCAGCATATCCGAGATGATCTGTTCCAGCAGTTCCCGGACGACACCGGTATCGGTAGCACCGGTCTCCTTGATCTTTTTGCGAAGCTCCTCGATAATAGCTTCCGAAGTTTCAACGCCGACATCGGACATAATCAGCGTTTCTTCCAGCTCTTCCAGAAAATCCTCGTCAATCTTGGTGAACGAATTGATAACCCGCTCGACCTTCTGCATCATTGAGTCCTTGGTTTTCTTGATACCCTCTCTGATTTTTTCAAAAAAACCCATTTTCATTCCTCCTATCAAATTCAGGAAAGGTTAAGTCTGTTCCGTCTGCAAATTTTCAGACGACAGCTGCGAAATTTTCAGCTGCAGCAGCCTTGAAACACCGCTTTCCTGCATTGTAACGCCGTACAGCACGTCTGCCTGTTCCATCGTGCCGCGCCGGTGGGTAATCAGAATAAACTGTGTCTTATCGCAGATACTCCGCAGATAAGCCGCATATCGGGAGACATTGACGTCATCCAACGCCGCCTCGATTTCGTCCAGTACACAAAACGGTGACGGACGTACCTTCAAAATAGCAAAATAAATCGCAACCGCGACCATCGCCTGTTCGCCGCCTGAAAGAGCAGCAAGGTTTTTAATAATTTTGCCCGGCGGTTGGACGATGATTTCAATACCGCATTCCAGTACATCTTCCGGGTCTTCCAACTGTAAAGACGCGCTGCCGCCGCCAAAAAGTTCTGCAAAGATACTGCCAAAATTGCGGTTGATGGTCTGAAACGCCGAACTGAAGATATTTTTCATTTCCTCGGTCAGGTTTTCAATCAACTGCAGCAGTTCATCTCTGGCGCCTGCCGCATCATCCACCTGGGTTTTCAAAAACGCATACCGTCCGGATACCTCGCGGTATTCTTCAATCGCCGCAACGTTGATGCTTCCCAGCGCCTTGATTCTGTTTTTAATGATACCCAGCTGCCGGTTGCCTTCCGCCACGCTTTCCATCGGTACCCGAACTGCATCAGCTTCCCGTGGGGTCAGCTCATATTCTTCCCACAGCCGGGAAACCAGATGGTCATAATCCCGCTGAATCGTCTGTTTCTGTTCATCCAGACGAGCCTGTTCTCCGACAGCACGCTCTTTTTGAAGAGCTGCTTCCCGTGATTTCTGACGAAGGGTAATGGTTTCACCTTCCAGATGGGCACGTTCTTCCAGAACCTGTTCATTTTTCTTTTCGTAATCTGCAATCTGTCGGGTAAAGGTTTCTATCTCCTGCTTACAGGTTTTAATATCCGCTTCCAGTTTAGCAAGAGAAGCGTCTAGTTTTTGAACCTCTTCTTTCAGCTGCTGCTGACGTGCAGCGGCCTCAGCACGTTCTTTGCCAAGGTTTTCCTTTCGCACGCGCGCCGCCTCAAGGTCTTTTTCCAGTACAACCCTGCGGACAGAAAATGCCGACAACCGGGCAGCAAGCTGTTCCAGCTGAGTACTGAGCTGGTCCTGCCGTCCCTGACGGGCAGAAAGCTGATTCTCAACCGATTGTTTTTCCTCTTTTGCCGCTGCGAGTGCCTCGGCAGCAGCACGGTTTTCCGCCTGTGCAGCCTCCAGTTTTTCACGGCACTGGGCAACCTGTGCCTGAAAACCTTCAATCCGTTCACCGGCTGACTGCATCTCGGTTTCACAACGCTTTTTCTCGCCTTCAAACCGAACGTAATCTTCACCCGCGACAATCAGTTCACTGCGGGTTCCCTCAATCTGGGCACGGATTTCATCCAGTTCTGCTTTCAGTTCCCGGCCCTTTGCTGCAACAGCCTCTTTCTGACTATGCAGAGTTTCCGCTTCTTTGCGAAGTGCAGCCGCCTCACCTCTGCGGCTGAGTAAACCCTGTGTACGGGCTGCACTACCACCGGTAAAGGAACCGCCGACATTGACCTGCTGACCGTCAAGGGTGACAACCCGGAACCGATAGCGGTTTTTCTTTGCCATATCCGACGCTGCATCCAGGTCAGACGCAATAACAATTCTTCCCAGCAAAAACCGGGCAATTCCACGGTAAGCCGGATCGGTGTCTATCAGTTCAGAAGCAAGCCCGATAAATCCCGGTTCCTTGTCGAGTCCTGGCTGGTCAAGAAGGCTGCCTTTAACGGATGTCAGCGGCAGAAAGGTTGCGCGTCCTGCTTTTTCCCGCTGCAAACGGCGGATACAGCTTTTGGCAATCTCCTCATCGGCAACAATCAGGTTTTGCAATGCACCGCCAAGTGCTGTCTCAATCGCCAGCGCATACTGAGAAGGTACGCTAATCAGCTGAGCAACCGTTCCATGTACGCCTTTCTGGACACCATTTTTCTGCCAGTTCAGTACAGCTTTGACCGAATGGGCAAAGCCCTCCATATTTTCTTCCAGATCGCGCAAAAGGTTTGCACGCTGAAGTTTTCCTTTTTCTTCCAGTTCAAGGTCCTGATACTGCTGCTGCAATTTTTTCAGGGCATCTTCCTTGCCGGAAAGTTTAAGCTGCAATCCTTTTTCGGTATTGGTCAGCGACTCACGTCTGGACAGAATCTCTTCCAGCAGTCCATCCACTTCCGCGATTGCAGCCTGCTGCTGACTGGTCTTTTCCTCTGCCGACCGGATACCTTCTTCCGCTTCACGCAGACGGATGCGTTCATCTGCCGCAGCACGCTCGGATGCTGTAATCGTCATGGTGTTACGGGAAATGTCCAAAGCCAGCTGGCTCAGCCGTGCCTGCAAATCGCCCGTTTCAGAGTCGTAGCTTTTTCCCTTTTCCAGCAGCTTTTGCTGTTCTTCTTTTGCCAGCTGCTCTTCCTTTTCCAGCGATTCAAGTTTCTGTTCCAGTCCTTTTTCTTCTTCCGCCGCAGCCAGAATAGCAGCCGCGCGTTCGCCAGCCTGTGCATCAGCGCCTGCAATCTCGCCTTTCATCCGCTTCTGTTCCAAAAGACAGTGGGTGCGTTCATTTTCATGCACCGCGATATCCGACCGGTGAGAAGCGATTCTGTTTTGCAGGTTTTCCCGAATCTGACGGTATTCTTCGCTCTTGGTCAGGCATTCCTGCGTTTTGGAAAAAGCCTGCTGAATCTGCTGCTCGATCTTATCTGCCTCAGCCTGCAAACGCTCGGCATCCGCACGGGCAATCAGGCATTTATTTTCCTGCTGGCGCAGTGACTCGCGGTAACTGTCCAGTGTCTGAAGCCAGAGACTTACTTCCAGTTTCTTTTTTTCTTCCGACAGTGAAAGAAACTGTTCTGCCTTTTCCGACTGCTCTTTCAGCGGCCCGACCCGGCTTTCCAATTCAGAAAGGATATCATACAGCCGCAGCAGGTTTTCCTGTGCCTGAGTAAGTTTCCGTTCTGCTTCTTCCCTGCGGTAGCGGTATTTCGCGATACCGGCCGCTTCTTCAAAGATTTCACGGCGTTCCCGGCTTTTGGCTGCGACAATCTCGGCAATACGTCCCTGACCGATCATCGAATAACCGTCTTTGCCAAGACCGGTATCCATCAGCATCTCATTCAGTTCCCGCAGTCGGATTGCTTTTCCATTGAGCAGATACTCACTTTCACCACTCCGGTAATATCGCCTTGTAATGGTGACCGCGTCCTCTTCTACCGGAAGAGTACGGTCGCTATTGTCAAACGTCAGGGAAACACAGGCGCTGCCCATCGGCTTACGGCTCGCAGTACCAGCAAAGATGACATCCTCCATCTTGCCGCCGCGCAGTGTCTTGGTTGACTGCTCGCCCAGTACCCAGCGCATCGCGTCGCTGATATTGGACTTACCGCTTCCGTTCGGGCCGACAACAACTGTCATACCCCTGTCAAATTCTATTTTCGTCTTGTCCGGAAAGGATTTAAACCCCTGTATTTCCAGGGAACTCAAACGCATCCGTTAAACCCCTCTCTGCAAATTTCCGTTATCACTTAATCTTTAGTAAGATCTTCTGTCAGCAGCAGACTGCCCGGCTGCACATCAGCCGCACGAACCTTCACCTGATAACCCATCTGCTGCCAGTGGGTAATATTACTCCGTTTCTGTCCGACTGTACGGGAAACATCTCCGGGTGAAACCTGAAGCAGCAGACTGCTCCCGGCTGAAAACGCCATCAGCTGTCGGTCAATCTTCCGGCGGATAATCCGGGATTCACACAATTCCCGGAAAGCCGGGTGATAAGCACCTGCTACCATATCTGCTTCCAGTGTTTGCGACGCATGCAGTCCCAGACGGATCACCGGAATCCCGGCCTGTTCCATCCTTTCAAGAATATCTGCACAAACTTCTACTGCTTCATCCAGTCCCATTGGCTGAAAACTGCCATCCAACATCCAACTCTCCAGCATGGTTTGCCGCAGTACAACGGTCGGATAAATCCGCAGCATATCCGGGTGCATTTCCAGTACACCGCGTACCGTCTTTTCCAACGTTTCAGGAGTATCTCCCGGAAGTCCGGTCATAATTTGCAGTCCGACCCGAAATCCATTTTCCCGCAGCAGCTTTACCGCCGAATAAACGTCCTGCGGCGTATGTCCGCGCCGATTGCGCAAAAGTACCGTTTCATCCAGACTCTGTGCACCCAACTCTACCGTTTTCATCCCATACTTTTTCAGCAGCTGCAATATCCCCGGTGTAATCCCATCCGGACGGGTTGAACAGCGAAGCGCCGCAGCCTGTCCGCTTTGGAGGAAAGGCGCCGCCTGTTCAAGAAAAGCACACATCAAATCTTCCGGCAGACAGGTAAAACTCCCACCGAAGAAGGCGATCTCGGTTCCCAGCGGCTGCTCATGAGCAAACGCCTCCCGGAGTTCTTCCGCCACTGTTTCAGGTGTTACCCGCTGCTGCTGACCAGAAATACTTTTCTGGTCACAGAAAGAGCAGTGATGCGGACAGCCCATATGCGGAATAAACAGCGGCACAATTGAGGCGCGTACTGTTCTCCCCATTAAAGCTCATATCCCATCAGTTCCAGCGCTTCCCGGGCAGCATTCTGTTCTGCCTGTTTTTTGCTGGAAGCGGTACCGGTACCGATGACGTTGGAATTGAGCAGTACCTCAGCAGTAAAGACCTTGGCATGGTCGGGACCGTGTTCATCCACTAACCGATAGGTAACCTTTTCTTCCTTATTCTGCTGAACAACTTCCTGCAACGCAGTTTTATAGTCAGACAGCGGGCTCTGTTTGCGGATATCGATATTCTTGGGGATAAACCGCATGACAAACCGCTGTGCTTCCTCATAACCGCCATCCAGATAAATAGCCGCCAGCACTGCTTCAAAAGCGTCAGCAATAATCGACGGACGCTGACGTCCACCGGTCAGTTCCTCGCCTTTGCCGAGCCGCAGATATTTTCCCAGTTCCAGTTCTCCCGCGAATACATCCAGCGCCTTCTCACAGACAAGGCTTGCCCGCATTTTGGTCAGAACGCCTTCGGGAAGGTCCTTATAATTCAAAAAGAGGTAACGGGCCACAATAACTGACAAAACTGAGTCACCTAAGAATTCCAGACGCTCATTGTTTTTCAGGTGCTTATGCCCTTCATTTGCATAGGAAGAATGGGTCAGCGCCTGTTCCAGATAGGAAATCCGTTTAAAAGTGTATCCGATCTTCTGCTGAA
Source organism: Candidatus Faecivivens stercoripullorum (assembly GCA_018715285.1). Lineage (GTDB taxonomy): Bacteria > Bacillota > Clostridia > Oscillospirales > Ruminococcaceae > Faecivivens > Faecivivens stercoripullorum. The sequence goes on from DVLW01000189.1 coordinate 7,061, forward strand.
ATTCCTCGAGGTTTTCGCCATTTTCATAAACCGTTGACATGTTTTTTCATCCTTTCCCGCGGTCTCTCAGGCATCGGGAAACTCTTTTCCAGATGCATCAAAAACCGCCGACAGCCCCGGACGGTAAACCGCCCGGGGAACTTGACATCAGTCTTCCTGTTCTTTGGCAGACGCTTCCCGCAGCGAGACAAGCGCTTCGGAAATCGCGTCATTAACGCCACCCGAAACAAAATCCCGTGCCTGACGGATTGCGTTTTTAAACGCATATCCATTCGAGCTGCCATGTGCCTTGATTACCGGCAGAGCAGCACCCAGCAGCGGTGCACCGCCGTATTCGGTATAGTCCATCGACTTTTTAAACGCCTTGATCTTACCCAACAGCATCAGTGCTGCAATCTTTCCGGCGCCGGTAAACATTCCCTTGACCATTTTGGCAAACATCGAGCCGAGTCCTTCGGTCAGTTTGAGGATGATGTTTCCAGTAAAGCCGTCGGCAACCGCAACATCGACTTCTCCAGCCGGGATGCCGCGTGCTTCAACATTGCCGGTAAAGTTGATGGGAGCTTTGGACAGCAGTGCATATGCTTCTTTTTGCAGATCGCCGCCCTTGGTATCTTCCGCGCCGACGTTGACAAGTCCGACCTTCGGATTTTTGACACCCATGACTTTTTCCATGTAAATACTGCCCATGATGCCAAAATGCAGCAGCGTTTCAGGCTTGCAGTCCAGATTCGCACCGGCATCCATCAGCAGATAACAGCCTTTGATGGTCGGAATAACCGTTGCAAGGCCAGCACGTTTAATGCCTTTCAGGCGTTTGATGATAAAATTTGCGCCGACAACAATCGCACCGGTACTGCCGCCGCTGACAAAAGCGTCACCTTTGCCTTCTTTAAGCAGCTTAAATGCAACCGCCATCGAACTTTCCGATTTTGCCTTCAGCAGCGTCACCGGATCATCATGCATCGAAATCACATCCGGTGCATGCACAATTTCAATCCCGTCCAGCGAAATCTGATGTTCCGCAGCTGTCTTACGGATAACCTGTTCATCGCCGGTTACAATCAGATCAACTCCGTATTCCTTGACCGCAGCACTACAGCCTTCCAGTACTGCGAGCGGCGCGTTATCTCCGCCAAATCCGTCCACTATGATCTTCATTCCGGTCATCCTTTCCTGTTTTTCAGTATCATACGGCATTCAGTCAGCCGTGGTTCCACCGGAAGCGGCTTTTCCGTCCCGTCAAACCGAAAACCATACCGCTGATAAAATCGTATCGCCCGTTCATTGTCCTTCAAAACCCAGAGGACAATCTGCGGAAACGGTTCCAGCGCTTTCACCGCATGGTTCATCAGCGCAAAGCCAATCTTCTGTCCGTAATATTCCCGAAGGATATACAGCCCATAAACTTCTCCGGTATTTTGCAGATCTTCTCCGCGATAACACCCATATCGGACAAAACCGATTACCTCGCTGCCGACCTTGGCAATCAGCGTACCTTCCCGATAACCATGCGCAATTTCCAGCGCTCTTTCTTTGGTTATCAGATGTTCCGGTCCAATCAGTCCGGTATAAGCCTGCTGCCAGCCCAGATAATGAACTGCCGCTTTTCCAACAAGTTCTTCTTCCGTTTCAATCGGCTTAATCTGTATATCCATTACTCGTCAACCTGATCGCCAAGTACCGGACTGGTTGCAAAATATCCGGTATAATCTGCTCTTTCAAGTTCAGCTGTAAAGGCAGCAATTGCGCGTTTGGCAACCTGTAAGTACCGTTCCTTCTTATCCCGGATACGTTCCGGCAGAGGCGGCAAAATTCCCATATTGCTGCCCATCGGCTGAAAATCCGGGACACTTCTGTCACATACATGGTCACACAGTGCCCCAATCATCGTATCATGCGGGAAGTCAAACGGCGTCAGTCCCAGCATACTGCGTGCAAGCGCATGTCCAGCCACCAGCCCGCTCATTGCCGATTCCATATACCCTTCGACACCTGTCATCTGACCAGCAAACCAGAGATTATCGCTATCCAGCAGCTTAAAATCCCGTCCCAGAAGTTTGGGAGAATTGAGGAAGGTATTGCGGTGCATGACGCCATACCGAACAAACTCGGCGTTTTCCAGTCCCGGAATCATCGAGAATACCCGTTTCTGTTCGCCCCATTTAAGGTTGGTCTGGAAGCCGACCAGGTTGTACATCGTACCCTGTTCGTTTTCCTTTCTCAGCTGGACGACTGCCCAAGGACGATGGCCGGTACGCGGGTCACGCAGTCCGACCGGTTTGAGCGGACCAAAACGGATGGTATCATCACCGCGTTTGGCCATAATTTCAATCGGCATACAGCCTTCGTATACTTTCAGACCGTTGTCGACATCATGTCTCGGAGCGCCTTCGGCATGAATCAGCGCATCATAAAACGCTTCGTATTCCTCTTTGTTCATCGGGCAGTTGAGGTAATCATCCTCGCCTCTTCCGTACCGGGACGCAGCAAAGACAATATTCCGGTCAATTGAATCTGCCAGTACAATCGGTGCAGCCGCGTCAAAAAATGACAGCGAATCCTCACCGGTTTTTTCGCGGATAGCTTCAGCCATCCGGTCGCTGGTCAGAGGACCGGTGGCGATAACAGCCGGGTAGTCAAATGAAAGCCCGGTTACTTCTTCCCGAATCAGATGAATCCGCGGATTTTCCTCAATCATCCGGGTCACCAGCTGAGAAAACAGCGTCCGGTCAACGGCAAGCGCACCGCCTGCTGCAACCGCGGTCTTTTCTGCCGCAGGCACCAGCATACTGCCCAGCAGCCGCATTTCCTCTTTAAGCAGCCCGGAAGCGGACGCCAGCCGGGACGCTTTCAGAGAGTTGGAGCAGACCAGTTCAGCCAGTCCTTCGCTTTTATGCGCTGCTGAAAACTGAACCGGTTTCTGTTCATATAAATCGACATCAATGCCGTAAGAAGCGATGATCTGTGCTGCTTCACAACCGGCAAGACCGCCGCCTACTACAATTGCTTTTTTCATCGGCAGCCCCCTTATTTCTTTTCAACCGGCCGTTCGTAGTCACATTCAGAATTAGAGCAGTAAATCTTAGCTCCTCTGCCAGCCTTTTGCAGCAGTGTCTTGCCGCACTTCGGGCAGTTTTCGGCGATCGGTGCATCCCAGCTCATAAAATCACACTCGGGATTGTGTTCACAGCCAAAGAACTTTTTCCCTTTTCTGGATTTCTTTTCGAGAATCTTGCCGCCGCATTTCGGACAGGCACCAGGTGCTTCCACCGCAATTGTCTTGGTATTCCGGCACTCAGGGAATCCGGGGCAGGCAAGGAATTTACCGAACCGTCCGGTTTTGATAACCATATTACGGCCGCATTTTTCGCAGATGATATCCGTCTCTTCATCTGGAATTTTCATGAAGACATCCTTCATGTCTTCCTCAGCCTTGGTAAGGGTTGCCGAAAAATCACCATAGAATTCCTGCAATGTCTTTACCCACGGCTTTTTCCCTTCACCAACCAGGTCAAGGTCCGTCTCCATCTTAGCAGTAAACCCAGGGTCAACAATCTGCGCAAAATGTCCGGTCATCAGGGTGGTAGTGACTTCGCCCAACTGGGTCGGTACAAGCGACTTGCCTTCCCGTTCAACATAACCGCGCGCCAGAATCGTCGAGATGGTCGGCGCGTAGGTAGACGGACGGCCGATACCATTTTCTTCCAGCATCTTAATCAGCGATGCTTCGGTATACCGTGCAGGCGGCTGTGTGAAATGCTGATTTCCGCCCAGTTCCAGCAGTTTGAGCAGGTCGCCTATTTCCATCGCAGGCAGCATACCTTCCTTTTCCTCGTCGGTATCCTTGCCCTCAACATACAAAGCGGTAAAACCATCAAACCGGACAGAAAATCCGCTTGCTTTAAACAGGCATTTACCAGCGGTAATATCTACTGCAACCGTATCATAAACAGCGTCCGCCATCTGGGAAGCGATAAAACGATCCCAGATCAGCTTATACAGCTTATACTGATCGGCAGAAAGATTTTCCTTAATGGATTCAGGGGTCATTTCCGGCATGGTCGGACGGATCGCTTCATGCGCGTCCTGCGCACCGGCACGGGTTTTATAAATACGTGGAGAAGCAGGCAGATAATCCTTGCCGTACTTTTCTTCAATATAACTGGAAGCTGTCGCGCGCGCCTCATCCGAAATACGCAGCGAGTCGGTTCTCATATAGGTAATCAGACCTACGGCACCCAGTTTGGGCAGTTCAACGCCCTCGTACAGCTGCTGGGCAGCCGACATGGTACGTTTGGACTGGAAACCGAGTTTACGGGAAGCCTCCTGCTGAAGGGTAGAAGTGGTAAAAGGCGGCGCAGGAGAACGCTTGCGGGTTCCCTTTTTCAGGCCGCTGACCTGATATTCAGCGCCTTTCAGCATTTCCAGTATCTTGTCGGTTTCTTCCTTATTGGACAGTTCCACTTTTTTGCCGTCAACACCATAAAAACGAGCGACAAAACCTTTCCGGGACTTGGAAGACTGAGGATTGAGTTTTGCCTCAATTGTCCAGTATTCTTCCGGAACAAACGCCCTGATTTCATTTTCACGATCGACAATCATCCGGACGGTAACCGACTGAACACGTCCGGCACTCAAGCCCGGGCGAACCTTTTTCCAGAGAAACGGAGACAGTTTATAGCCGACAATCCGGTCCAGGATTCTTCTTGCCTGCTGAGCGTTGACAAGGTCCATATCCAGACTTCTGGGATGCGCCATACCTTCCTTAACGCCGGTTTTGGTAATCTCATTAAAGGTAACGCGGTTTTTATCCTCTACATCCAGTTTCAGAATATTTGCCAGATGCCAGGAAATTGCTTCTCCCTCGCGGTCCGGGTCGGTTGCCAGATAGACTTTATCCGCTTTTTTAGCGGCGGCCTGCAAGCCCTTAATGGTATCCGACTGTTTACGAATATTCAGATATTTCGGGGTAAAATCATGTTCTACATCGACACCGAGGGTACTTTTGGGAAGATCCCGTACATGTCCCATCGAAGCCATGACTTCATAATTTTTCCCCAGATATTTTTTAATGGTTTTCGCCTTTGCCGGCGATTCTACAATAACAAGCTTACTCATCGGGGTTATCTTTCCTTTCATCCTTTTCCTATTTCCCAAAAGAAAAGGAGAATCCTTTATCCTATTGAACGCTATGCACTGCAAAGCGGTGCGCAACAAAAACCTCTGCGCGGAAAAATGGACCGGCAGGCCGTATCAGCCAGATACGATCCACTTTCCCCCACAGAGAAATTTTAAAAAACTTCCGGACAGCCAAAAAGGCTGTCCGATATTCTCAGGCCAGCTTATACCGTTGTCCGCCCATTGCTTCGATGATACCACCCATTTCCAGTTCCGTCAACAGCTGCAGCAGCAAGCGGGTTGGAAGCTGTGATTGTTCCTGCAGCTCATCCAGCATCCGCGGCTCATCGGTCAACATAGACAGAATCAGTCTGCGGGGATCATCTTCCTCATATTCACTGAGGTCAATAGACTTCACGTTTTTTTCCTCAACACTTTCCGTCGAAGTCTTACGGCGAGAAGAGGACTTTTTCGTCTCACTGGCATTTTTGGACCCACCCTTCTTTTTCGGAGCAGGCATATCGGCACTTTCCTCTGCCAGACGGAAAAGATACATCTGGTGCTGATAAATCTCCGGGTTAAGGGTACTCCGATAAATATCCCCATACATTGATGCGATATCATATCCGGACATTGCAATCTTGGCACCATCGCGGATAAACGGCGCAACACCCATACAAGCAGGCTCGCTGATATTACAGGGCGGTATACAGAAAATTTCCTTTCCCTGATCGACTGCCGCCTCTGCTGTAATAATCGCACCGCTGCGCATTGGGACCTGACCCAGCAACAGACAGTCAGCCAATCCGGCGATCAAACGGTTACGGGCGTGAAAATATCCGCGCGGACTTTTCGTACCAGGAGGCAGCTCGGTTACAAGGGCGCCGCCACTGTTAAGAATCTGCTTTTTCAGTTCCTTACTCTGCACCGGATAGTTTACATCACTTCCACACGCCAGAACGCCAATTGTCGGGCCTTTACCCGCCATACACCCAAGATGGGCATATGTATCATTTCCGACCGCACATCCACTGACGATGACCGCACCTGCAACTGCCAGCTGATAACAGATATTGCCCATTTCAGAATTATAATAGTCAATGGCCTGCCTCGACCCTACCGCAGCAACCGCAAGATGATCTTTCAGACAGGACAGGGAACCCTGCACATAAAGAACTACAGGCGGACAAAAAATATGCAGCAGGCTTTCAGGATATTCCTCATCTTCCATCGTTATAATCTGTACACCCAGCTTTTTACAGCGATCCACAATCAGCTGGGCCCGTTCAAGAGAAACGG
>DVLW01000190.1 GCA_018715285.1 Candidatus Faecivivens stercoripullorum
CCGGGTCAGAAATACTTTCAATAATCTGGGTCAGCATATCAGAATGCTTTAATGCCAGCGTCAGATCCTGTGAAACATTGAAATCAGCCGCACGGTTGGAATAACAGCGGATGATAAAATCCATCGTTTCCGGACGGGTAATCTCACGCCATCTGGAAAACCATTCAGCACCTTCCCGAAAATATTCATTTTCACTGTAGATGGTAAATTGCCCTTCAATCACAGAACTTTTCCGGTCTCGCATGTAATAATAATATCCTACACCGGAATAATACAGCTGCTGAATCAGCAGGTCAATATCTCCCAGCTTGCGCGCATACCGCAAAAGAGCCAGATGGGTACGATAATTGATCTCACGGTCAAAGCTCTGATTATAACTGAGCAGTGACTGCGCAAAAGAGACAAACTCGGGTATTTTATCAGGCGGTTGCTGCTCGATTTTTTCGAGAGCAGGCAAAATTTCTTCCGAAAGAATCCGGATATTTTCCCGGCAAAGTTTATGAATCTGCTGCGTATTGACATGCAGAAAATCGACATACTGATCTTCCGGCATCTGCCGGGATGGAAAAAAGCTGAGTTTTTCGATCTGTTCAGTATTATGTACATACGCATCAAACATTCACAAACTCTCCCTTCATCGCGGTGCCCGACGTCCACGATTAAAAATATTATATCATACAGGACAAGCGGCTGTCCACAGAAAAATATAGTATTTTCGACAGTTCATGAATTCATTCATCCAATATTTTATGCGCTGTTTCAATATCCAGCCGTTCCACAGCCCGCAGCTGACGGTTGATTGCACGGGTACGGACGCCAATCAGCTTGTCAAGATCATCTCCTGCCAGCTGGAGCCGTTTCTGGGTGGAAAGCAGCACTTCGGTAAACCGGTCGAACTCGGTCCGCACCGCACCCAAAAGCTGCCAGACCTCCTGCGAACGCTTTTGCAGCGCCAGCGTCCTGAATCCCATCTGCAAAGCATTGAGCAATGCTGCCATTGTACTTGGGCCTGCGACGCTGACGTTATATTCCCGCTGCAAAGCCTCACACAGCCCACGGTTTACCGCTTCCGCATACAACCCTTCAGTAGGCAGAAACATGATTCCAAAGGCCGTTGTATTGGGCGGAGCGATATATTTATCCCGGATATCCTTTGCAAACGCACGTATTCTGCTTTCCAGCACCGCACCGGCCGCCTTCACCTGTTGGGAATCACCCGAATCCACCGCATCCTGAAGCTGTATATAAGCATCCATCGGGAATTTCGAGTCGACCGGAAGCAATACCGCTCCTTCCTCACCCGGCAGACGAATCGCAAATTCTACCCGGTTGCGAGAACCAGGTACCGTCGCCACATCGGTGAGATACTGTTCCGGCGAAAGGATTTCTCCGAGGATTGCACCCAGCTGAATTTCTCCGAGGATACCGCGTGTCTTGACGTTCCCCAGTATCTTTTTCAGGTCACCGACCCCTGTCGCCAGCGTCTGCATTTCACCAAGTCCACGGTAAACCTGTTCCAGACGATCGCTCACCTGACGGAAAGATTCGGTCATCTTCTTTTCCAATGCCGACTGAAGCTGTTCATCTACTGTAGCGCGAATCTGTCCCAGCTGCCTGGTGTTTTCTTCTCGCAGTTCCCGCAATGAACGGGCTGTCTCTTCCCGCAGTGCCTCCAGCGTTCGCACATTCTCCGAAAGTCCGGAACGCAATGTATCAGTAAGTGATGCCTGCGAGGAATACAGCTGCCGTTCCATCGAGGCAATTCCGGCGTTCTGAGCCGCTGAGGCGGTCTGCTGACTGCCTGCAAGCAGTTCACCCAGCGAACGGACAGAATCGGTCAGCTGCAACCCAAAGTCCGCACGGAGCTGAGCAATACTGGTTTCCAGTTTTTCCTGAACTTCCTCTGTCAGCTGTTCCAGCTCAGCCCGGTTTTTTCTGCGGACACGGGCGTTTTCTCTGGCATTCATGACAGAAACTACCGTTCCGGCCGCTGCAAGCAAAGCAGTCAAAATAAGCAAAAAAATCATGATTCCTGTTTGTCCGTCCAAAATATTTCCCTTTCCGGCCATATTTCCGGCCTATCTGAAAAAGGCAGGGGCGCACGCACCCCTGCCCGGGTCTTTACATGCCCGGTTTATCCGGCATGCCATTTAAAGACCGTTCTGCAATTATTTATGTACCCTGTCAAAACCATTCTGACGAAACAGCTCCGCAGCACGCTGAGAAAACTGCAGCGGATTGCGGCAGGTCTCGGCAAGCGCCGGCAGCTGCTGGCGCACTTCAATAAAGCGCTGTTCTGCTTCCGGACTGTCCTCACCCAAAAACCAGCACTGGCTGGACCAGCTGTCAAACTTCAGATTGATATTATAGGCTTTTTCGACCATACTATTTTTCCCCTTATCAGAGTTTGCTGCCCTTGGTGCCGCCGAAGCTGACACCAGACAGGATGTTGGTATCAAAGGCATAACTGATTTCTGCCTGATCGCGTTCCCGCTTGAGCGCAAACTGAATCATTCTGTCCAGCAGCTCGGTATATTTTACACCCATCGGCTCCCACAGATAGAACGAAAGCGAACCGGGAATGGTATTGATCTCATTGATCCAGATCTCTCTGGTCTCGGAATCCATCATAAAGTCGATACGGGATACACCGCAGCAATCCAGTGCCTGGAATGCCTTAACAGCTGTCTGACGGACAAAATCCCGCTCCTCAGGGGTAATATCTGCCGGAATCTTACGGGACAGGCTGGCCATACCTTCACTGCCGCCTTTCGCACCGGTTTTGCCGCCTTCTTTGCGCAGGTATTTTTCCTCGTAGGTCAGAATGCGGTCGCTGCTGACCGGTTCCTCACATTCAGATGCCTCTGCTTCCTCATAGTCGCCCAGAATTGAGCAGTTGATTTCCTTAAGATGGGGAACAGCTCTTTCGACCAGTACCTTATGGGCAAACTGGAAAGCGTACTCCATCGCATCAGAAAGTTCCTGACGGTCAAGAGCCTTACGAATACCGACACTGGAACCGAGGTCAATCGGCTTGACAATAACCGGATAGCCAATCTGTTCTTCCACCTGATCGAGAAACGCATCCGGTGCTTCCAGATAACGGCGATGCTCTGCACGCAGGCAATCCAGTACCGGCAGTCCGGCTTCCTTCCAGACGCATTTCATCATGTACTTATCCATGCCGAGTGCCGAAGAAAGTACGTCACATCCGACAAACGGAACGCCCAGTGTTTTCAGATAGCCCTGTAATGCGCCATCCTCAACGTTGGTACCATGGACAATCGGGAAGATAATATCAATTGTCTCCTCAACGTTGTTACCCAGCTTTTTGAGGGGATAATGCAGCAGCTGTACCCGTCCTTCTGCCGGAACCATCAGCACCTGCTGACTCTTTTTGAGCAGCTGAGGAATGCCATCCCGATAGCTCTCAATCTTTCCAACCTCTTCGCCGATATAAAACTCGTTTTTCTTGGTCATATAGATCGGCACAACATCATATTTGGAACGGTCAAGAGATGCCGCTGCCTGAAGTGCCGAGATGATCGACACTTCATGTTCAACGCTCTTTCCGCCGAACAGTACGCCCAGTTTTATTTTCATAAGGTTTACCTTCTTTCGTCAGATCTATCTGCATTTGATCGTTTATCCGTCCGATAAATAATCAGAAGTTATCCGGAAGATCGTTTTCCAGCAAAACAATCTTCTGTACGCCGCCGGTACGGAGATTTTCAACCGATTTCAGAGCTGCTGTCAGATCATGTTCAACAAAGATCTTTTCTTTTGGATAACCTTCATCCATCAGTCCCTGATAAATCGGCTCGGTCTGTTTTTCACCAACCAGTGCGACATAATCGCAAACCGCCGCAGCCTGACGGCCAAATTGACGGTTCAGCTCTGCCTGTTTGGTGCCCAGTTCCACCATACCCGGCGTAACCAGAATCTTCACACCATCAAACCGGGACAGGGTATCCAGTGCAGCCTTTGCGCCGCTCGGATTCGAGTTATAAGCATCATCGATAATCAACGCATTCCGTCCCCTAATCAGCTGCAAACGGTGCGGAACGCTTTCCAGTGCCCGGACCTGCGGAATCAGGTCACGCATCGGAACACCCAGCGTATTGGCGACCGCAATCGCGCCGGTGATATTCAGCACGTTATGACTTCCAATCAGCGCGGTGGTAAAGGTATAATCTTCACCATCACGGGAGACGGTAAAGGTTGAACCCTTCGCTGAAACACTGATATTCCGTGCAACATAGTCACAGTCTTCCATTTCGATACCGTAAGTAACTGCCTTCCGGCCAGGATTCTGCGAACGAATATATTCATTGTCGCCATTCAGGAAAACGATGCCGTCCTGCGGCAGTGCATCCCGCAGTTCAAACTTGGTTTTGATAACATTATCAACCGTTTTGAAACTCTCAAGATGCTGCGGACCAATCGAAGTAATGATACCATACCGCGGAGAAACGATATCACAAATTTCCTTGATATCCCCAATATTCCGCGCACCCATTTCGCAAAGGAAAATCTCATGAGTCGGACGGAGTGAATTGCGGATGGTTTTGACAACGCCCATCGTGGTATTATAGCTTTCCGGCGTCATCAGTACATTGTACCGAGCTGAAAGCAGCTTCCGCAGAAAGAACTTGACGCTGGTTTTACCATAACTTCCGGTAATACCGACTACCTTCAGATTCGGAGAAGAATCAATCATCCGTTTGGCGTCGTTAATATACCAGTTATTGATTGCCCGTTCAATCGGTTTGTTGAGCCAGTTTGCAGCCAGCAGATAAAATCCAGAGACAAAATGTGCCACCGGGAGCAACACACCAAAGGCCAGCGGCCATCTGTGCAGCAGTACCGCAGCCAGAATGGTCAGTGCTGTCAAAACGCCGTCAGTTGCCAGCATCCGTTTGACACGGGCGGTATAAACCAGCGGCTTTTTGGCCTTGCGCGGTCTGCCAAGGTAAGCGGTCAGCGCATACAGAAGAATCGACAGGATGATTCCGGCACGTCCGCAGAAGCACAACAGCGGAAGCGTAAAAATAACGCCCAGATTACGTCCGACAAAGGCCGGCAGAAACTTATCCCGATACCATACCCGCTGTTCATGCGGTTTATAGGAATTGAGCTGGAACATATGGGTATTATAAACCGTCAGCATCGCGAAACTGCAAAGCCAGCTCACCAGCAGCAGAATAAACAAAATCCAGTCCAGCATCACTTTTCCTCCGTTCCCAGGTAGCTTGCCAGTACCCGCGAAACCAGTTCCCAGCTGTCAATAAAGCAAAAATGACCGGCTCCGGGAACTTTTACCAGCGCTGCATCCGGCAGCAGCCGTTCCATTGTTTCGCCATCTGAAAGCGGTGTTGCTGTATCCTTTTCTCCCCAGAGCAGCAATGCCGGGACATGCACCGAAGGCATTTTCGGCGTCATATCGGTATTGACACAGCGCACCAGTGTCTGACGCATCATCGGAGAAGCGTTCAGATAGTCGGCACTGCCATGACTGCGGCGAAGGTTTTCCAGCGCGTCCGGGTACAGTACCCGGCAAAGAGGCAGTTCCAGAATCCAACGGCAGATTTTATATTTCCGCTGGCGGAATTTCTGTTTTGCGGTCTTTTTGGGCAGGACACCGGCAGCGTCCATCAAAATCATCCTTGTAACGGTAAAGGGCAGTCCCTGTCTGGAAGCGATCTCGACCGACACACGGCCGCCATGAGAATGACCCATCAGGATGACTTTTTTCAGTCCCAGCGCAGCAATCAGTTCAATGACAAAATCGGCAAATTCACCGACACCCCAAGGCTGAGACGGTTCCGCCGTTTCACCAAATCCCGGGAAATCCGCAGCCAGAACCGGGACAAACTGTGCCATATGTTCCAGCAGTTTGGGATAAATCGAAATGCTGGTTCCCCAGCCCTGTAAAAATACAAGTGTTTCCCTGTCTGTATCCAGTCTGCCATCCGGGCAGCCAAGCATTGCATAATTGACAGAAAAACCCTGCACCTGTATCCTCTGCGTCTGCATCTGCATCCGCCTTTCCATCGTAGTCTATATCTAAATTAGTATAATGCAAATCAGTTATGATGTCAAGTTTACAGGCCATTCCGGAAGCGGCATTTTTTACCGGAAAACCATTGACATTCTCAGCTGACACGCATATAATATAGCTGGCATTCAGTACAAAAAGGAGATAATTATTATGTATAATTATATAAAAGATTACCCACGTCCGCAGCTTCTCCGCAGCCAGTGGGAAAACCTCAATGGAACATGGGATTTTGCTTTTGACGACGCCGGTACCGGTATTTCGGAAGGCTGGCACAATGGTTTCAAACCTCAATATCAGATCACAGTCCCGTTTACATACGAAACAAAAATGAGCGGTATCGGAGACCCGAATCCGCACAGCGGCGTATGGTATTCCCGAACCTTTACCGCCGTCAAAAATGATAAACGTCTGATGCTGCATTTTGAAGGAAGCGACTGGCATACCCGGGTATTTGTCAACGGGCAGTTTGCCGGTGAACATAAAGGCGGCTATGCACGTTTTTCATTTGATATCACTGAATGGGTGAAGGATGGCCAGAACCAGCTGACGGTCTATGTGACCGACAGTTTTTCCCGTTCCCAGCCGCGCGGCAAGCAGCGTTGGAAAAAGGAAAACTTCGGCTGCTGGTATGTCCAGACAACGGGCATCTGGAAAACTGTCTGGATTGAATATGTTCCGACGGCAAGAATTGACCGGCTGAAACTGACACCGGATGTTCAGCATAAATCCGTCCATATCGACGCAGAAATCTGTGGTGCAGAGGTCGGAACACTTCGGGCAAAGGCCAGCTTTGAAGGGATTACAGTCGGAGAAATCCGGGTTCCGGTTAAGATGGGCAAGGCTTCTGCTGAACTTGGACTTGAAAATCTGGAGGCCAGTGAATGGGGTGTACGGATGTGGTCACCTGAGTCCCCTGATCTGTACGATCTGGAAATCAGCTTTTATCCGTCCGGAGAAGAAACAGCTGTTGACTGCGTCAACTCTTATTTTGGTCTTCGGGAAATTTCCATTCATGATGGCAAAATTCTCTTGAATGGTGCCGAGCTGTATCAGCGTCTGATTCTCGACCAGGGATACTGGCCGGACAGCCATCTGACACCGCCAAGTGAACAAGCGCTCATCGAAGATATTGACAAAATCCTTGCACTTGGTTACAACGGTCTTCGCAAGCATCAGAAAACCGAAGATGAACGTTTCCTGTACTGGTGCGACCGAAAAGGCGTTCTGGTATGGAGTGAATTCCCGGCGACTTACCGGTTTGATGATGAAGCTGTCGAAAATATGACCACTGAATGGATGGAAATCGTCCGGCAGAATTATAATCATCCGTCCATTATCACCTGGACACCTTTCAATGAAAGCTGGGGCGTCTCGGAAATTGCCCGTGACCCTATGCAGCAGCACTTCACGCAGGCCATCTATTATATGACAAAAGCGCTTGACCCTATGCGCCCTGTAATCTGCAATGACGGCTGGCGGCATACCATTTCGGATATCATTACACTGCACGATTACGCCGAAGATGCAGAAGAATTCCTGAACTGGTATCTGAACCACAGCCGCGATATGCTGGAAAATCATGTTCCGTTCAGTATCGACAAGCGCAACTTTGCTTTTGCGAATGGATTTACCTATCGCGGACAGCCGATTATCATCAGTGAGTTCGGCGGAATCGCCTTTACCGGTGACGACAGCGGCTGGGGCTATGGAAACAAAGTCGCAACCAAAGAAGATTTTATCCGCCGGTTTGACGCGATTACAACAGCCATCAAGCAGCTTCCCTATTGCTGCGGATACTGTTATACCCAGGTGACCGATGTCCAGCAGGAGGTCAACGGTCTGATGACACCTGACCGTCAGTTTAAAATTGAGCCGGAAATTATCGCAAAAATCAACCTCAAATAATCATAACAGTAAAAGGGCCGCAGATTTTTCCTGCGGCCCTTTTGCTTTAATCGTACTATTCAAAATCAATAGCGAACAACCCAGTTTTCACCGGAAATGCCTGCAACCGCACCGCTTTCCAGCAGAGAAGTGCAGCCTTCATGCGCCAGCAGCCATTTATTGTTGGCAGTCAGCCGCTTATCTTCATGCGAGAGTTTCAAATCGGTATTGGTGCCTTTGGGCAGGCAGACAAGGCATTTAAAGCCTTTGTCGCTTACCTGACAGGGGCAGTAATGCAGCGTAGTGCCGTAGACTTCGATTGCCTTACCGGTTTCGAGGACAAATGCCTTGACCTTAGAAGCGTCCAGTTTGCCATTTTCCAGATCAAACAACGTTGCCAGCAACAGAACCAGAGGTTCACCGACTGCAAGGTTGATTTCACTGCCCTGATGCCATTCCAGTGCATTCATCTGGTTGTTATAGCCCCAGCAGCAGCCGGCCTGTGTGGGCATTTCACCGTACAGTACACGGGAAACTTCCGCAGCAGATGCACATTTCTCCAGACTGTCAATCGAGGGTTCATAGGCGCTCTGTCCTTTTTCCGGCATCGGAAGAGCCGCGACAGCAGCTGCAAGATCAGACAGGTCCATATCTTCAACAACCCTGCCGTAAGCGGCAAATTCCGGATCACTGACCGAATAGAAAGGAAGTCCGGGGTTCAATTCTCTGAGTGTATCAAGCATACTGATTACCTCCTGCATGGGCAGTATTTTACTGCCGTTTATAAAATAAATACTTCGGGATTGTGCGGGTGTGCTCCCGCACGGTTCTTCATCCATTATACGCCAGTCGGTATCATTTTGCAAGTCAAAATCCAAAAAAGCTGTCCCAAAACAGGACAGCTTTTTCAAATACAACTATAAACCTGTCAGCCATTCAATCAATCCAGCGATTCCAGCTGAACCGTTACCGCATTTTCAGTATCGAGTTTAAATTCGGTATAGTCATACTTCCACTCAGTGATCGTTTCCAGCTCTTCATCGGACGCGGCATAAAAGTCATGCCGGACACTGACAACACCGGTCTGCGGATCAACAGTCGAAGAAAGCAAACCGGATTTCAGGATTGTTGCAGTACCGCCGTCCTGAAGATCCGTTACCTCTTCTTCCAACTGGGTAATCTTTCCATCGTACTGCGGACGAATCACTTCGGAAGCCTGCCCGCTCCAGCCATACGGAACCAGATCATAGCTGATTGCACCGTCTTTGATGACAAAGTTTTCAACAGTATACCCTCCAATCGGGCTGGTTTCAATTTTAGCCCCCTTTTTCAGTTCATCCAGGCTGATCGTCCGTTCTTCTCCCAACCATCCGCCATCTTCTGCAAACTGCTGAATCACCGGAGTTAGCGTAATTGAAGTTGCGTTTTCATCAGGAGCAGTCAGGTTGAGTGCACCGCCACTGATTGCGGTAGATTTACAGGTATGCAGTTCCTTACCGGTATTATCGGTGATATAAAGCATACCAGCATCCATGCCTTCGTAGATTACAACATCTCTTCCGTCAGAATCGGTTGTATGCTTTTCCTCGACCGTGGTCTGGATTACACCGCCTACCGGTCCAAATGCAAGATAACTCAAATGAAGATCTCGATTGAGCGTGTAATTCTTTCCATCTATGTCTTTACACGTTACTTCCGGCATCGGGTAATCTGCCGGCTGCACGACCTTTGCGCCTGCACGGACAGATTCTCCATCCAGCGTGACGGTAAACTTCCATTCTCCGCTCCGACCAAGCGCAGAATTGTCTTCCAAAACAACCTGAATCTCGTCCCCTTCCGGGACATCGGTCAGGATATAATGCCGCCAGAGCTTGAGCGAACCATCTTCATTGAGGTACCAGTCTTCCACGTCATACTGAGCAATCGTTTCACCATTGATTGTTGCATAATAAAAATTGGGTCCCACACCAAAGAACCGATTCCACAGCGGTCCATAATCGTCCCAGCTCATAATTTCATCAATAGCTTCCTGTCCGGTAATTGTCAGGAAAATATCCATACTGGTGACATCCATCGAGATATTGTCCAGCGTGATGCTGACGCCGTTATCGGTCACCGTCTCCCCAATAGCGGCATTATAGGCTTCCAGCTTTTTCTGTGTCTCGACAAAATTGGTACGTGGTGCCTCTACCGGGTCAGAAACCTCCGACTGACTCGGAGCCTCCTCAAAGAATCCGATCTTTCCGCCCAGCATTGTGACCAGCTGCGGACCGACCGCACAGACTGTCACTGCACTGCCGCAGAGGATTGCCGCCGCAATCAGACTGATACGCAGTGTACGATTGATAGTAGACCCTATCTTCCCTTTCTGACTGTATTTATGCATTGTAATATTCCTTCCTGTCTTTCCGTCATCTTCCGATTCAAAATTCTGTTCCGCCGTAACAACCGTTTCATCCGCTGCCGACTGTATCTTTTGCAGTGCCAGGCGGCAGATACGCTCATTAATCACATCCGGAACCTGCTCCGGTTCATCCGACGGCGGCAGCTCTGACAACGCCTGCAGCAGCTGCTCATCATATTCCATTTTGTTTTGCATAATCTCTGCTCCCCCTTCCCATCTGTTTAAGATACTCTTTTTTCAGTCTGGCACGTCCTCTGGACAGGCGTACATTGACTGTATGCTCGTTGATACCCAGCGCCTCACCGATTTCTCTGGCCGTTTCCATCCGATAATACCGCCTGAGAAAAATCTCCCGATCCGGCTGTTCCATCTGTGCAACCAGTGCTCCGATCAGTTCTTCACCATCAGATGCGAGTTTCTCCGGCAGGATATCGATCAGTTCTGAAAGCTCGGCTGTCGGTTTGGCGATCTTTCGTCTGCGGTCAATGGCCCGGTTACGTGCGGTAACGATCAACCATGGCGTCAGCGGCCGGTTATCCTCCAGCAGAGAAGCAGCATTTTCCCAGGTCTTTACCAGTACATCGGCTGCCACTTCCTCGGCATCCTGCGGATACTCAGGCAATACACGGCAGACAATCCGATAAATCAGACTGCCATATCTTTGCTGCAACGCACGAATCCCCCGCTCCGGTTCTGTTACCAGCTGATGCAGCAAAACCACATCTTCTATCCCTGTTTCCGGCATACTCACACCTCCTTGCCGTCATCTTATTTGGAAGGCCTTCACCAATATAAACGAATGAGCATCCAAAATAGTCTCACCCGGCAAACAGATTTTTTGAAAACGAAAAAAGCAGGCAATTGACCAACCAGTCAAATGCCTGCGCACACAAATGAAAATAGACGAAACAAAATGGAAAAACGAAGAAATCAATCGTCCGGGATGTATTCAATGATATCAGAAACAGGACACTGCAAAATAAAGCAAAGCGTGTCCAAAGTCTTGAGTGTAATGGTATATCCATGCTTCATCCGATGCAGAGTATTGGCAGATATACCTTCCTTATAGATCAAGTGGTATTCAGTAATATTCTTTCGCTGTAAAGTTTTATAAAACGGAGCATAACTAATCATATTGATAACCTCAGCTTTTATTATACCCGTATTAGCCGAAAGAATGCGCTTAATATATTAAGCTGATTTAAAAAAAAGCAAGAAAACCGGGAATAAACTGAAAAAATGACTGTTTTTGCGGTATTTTACAAGTAATAAGGGGTTGCACTTTACAATACCTTTTCCATGCAAACCCATTCCATCTCATACAAAGTTGCATTCCCTGCAACACAAAAACCCATTTTCCGATACAGCGCCAATGCTCGTTCATTTTCCGGACCAGCCAGCAGCCGCATACCGTCAAATCCGGACGCAGATGCAATCTGAATCAGATTCTCCAGCATTTTACTCCCGATACCGGGATGTTCCGCCGTCGACCTTGCACCAAACCGGGAAAGTTCACAGGGATTTTGGATATCTGCTCTCCAAAAAGGCAGGTCATTCAGTTCCTCATCCGGAAGCAGCGAAGCCGCAGATAAAATTTGACCATTTTCCAACGTCAGCAGATATAATCCATCCTTTCGGATATCATCCTCGATAAACTCCATGGATGGATATTCGGTATCCCAGGTTGCACCCGGCATTCCCAGCAGTGACCGGTACAATTCAAGCACAGCCGGCGCATCCTGCATAGTCGCTTTGCGATAAATATACAATATAAACTCTCCTTTATGACATCAATACATCTATTGTAGCATATCACGGCGGTTTTGCAAGTCCGCAGGATACAGACAAGGCGTGTACCGCTGCCGCGGCACACGCCCTGTTCATTACATCAATTATTTAAAAAACAGCGGAAGTTCTTCCAGATAGAAGATATCATCCCGTTTAGCCGCGTCGCCTTCTGCAAGAACTGCTCCGCGTCCGACAATATTGCCGCCAGCCTTTTCGACCAGCTGCTCCAGAGCCGTCAGGCTCTCGCCGGTAGAAATAACATCATCCACGATCAGGACCCGTTTTCCAGCCAGTTTCTCGACGTCCGAACTGCCGAGCACCAGGTGCTGAACATGCTGAGTCGTAATCGAATTGACGACTACTTCAATTGGGTCAATTGTATAAACCTTGACCTCTTTGCGGGCAATTACATGAGGCTTTCCGGACAGTGCCGACATCTCATAAGCAAGCGGAATTCCCTTGCACTCTGCTGTCAGAAGCACATCAAAATCCGGGCTCTTTTTCAGCAGTTCTGCCGCAGTTGCTTTGGTCAGTTCAACATCGCCCAGCATAATAAATGCGGCGATATCCAGCGTATCACTGACTGCACAAATCGGCAGTTCACGGGTCAGCCCGGCTACATGCAGCGTATATGTTTTCATTCCATACCATTCCTTTGTCTCAAGATATCAAATGAACCGCTGCGCCATCATCCGGGAGGCCATGCAAGCAGGCGGCCGGCAAGTACATGGAAATGCAGATGCCCGACTGTCTGTCCACCGTCCTTGCCATCGTTGGCAACCACACGGTAACCGTCTTTCAGTCCAAGCTCATCGGCCAGTTTCGCAATTACCGCATAAATATGGCCGATAACCGCGCAGTTGGCTTCATTTACCGCTGAAGGACCGGAAATATGCTGTTTAGGCACAACCAGAAAATGAACCGGAGCCTGCGGATCAATGTCGTAAAATGCATAGCAGGTATCATCTTCATACACCTTTTTGGAAGGGATTTCACCCGCGATGATTTTACAGAATAAACAATCTGCCATCAAAAAGCCTCCTTTCGATTTTTACACAGCAGCCAGACATCCGTCTGGCTGCCGCTTTATACAATCAATCAGTCTTCCTGAGCCATCTGTCCAACCAGACTGTCCAGAATAGCCATTGCCTCGTCGACCTTGAACGGATCGCCGACACCACCCTGAGCGGTATCAGGACGTCCGCCGCCTTTACCGCCGGTCACAGCGCAGACTTCCTTGATGATCTTACCGGCATGAACACCCTTCTTAACTGCTTCAGGGCCAACCATGCAGACAAACATCGGTTTTTCCTTGCTGCCGCCGCAGATCAGCGTGCAGGAACGGGGGAACAGGTCGCGCAGTTTGTCACCCATCATACGGATACGTTCAATCGGAGTTCCGGGAATCGAAACATTGAACACTGCAACACCCTTGACACGACGGACATCACGACGCAGCTGTTCCAGCTGACCTTCTGCCAGACGGCCGTTAAGCATGGCAATCTCACGGGCGCTGTCTTTGAGTTCAGCAGCCATCTGCTCCAGTTTATGAGGCAGTTCAGCAGGAGAGGATTTGACAACTGCAGCCGCAGCAGCCAGAGAGTTCTTGAGGCCTTCTGCCATCGACAGGAAGTTGAAGCCGGTAACTGCTTCAATTCTTCTTACACCAGCTGCAACCGATGCTTCGGATACGATCTTGAACAGACCGACCTCACCGGTATTGCTGACATGGGTACCGCCGCACAGTTCCATCGAATAATCGCCAATCCGTACGACACGGACAGTGCTGCCGTATTTTTCGGAGAAGAGTGCCATTGCACCTTCTTTACGGGCAGTTTCCAGATCCTCTTCATAGTTTTCAACCGGAATGCATTCCATAATCTTATGGTTAATCATGCCTTCAACAGCCGAAATCTCTGCATGGGTCATCGGTTCAAAATGGGTAAAGTCAAAGCGGACTACATGTCCGTCAACCAACTGACCAGCCTGATGGACATGATCGCCCAGTACCGCACGGAGTGCAGCCTGCAGCAGATGTGCAGCAGTATGGTTGCGCATAATGGACAGACGGCGTTCTACGTCTACTTCAGCATGAACTTTTTCGCCCAGTTCGATGGTGCCTTCTGCAACCATACCGATATGGACAATCTGACCGGTAGGCATTTTCTTCATTGCGGTAACCCGGACAACACCTTTTTCACCGCGAATCAGACCGGTATCCGAAACCTGGCCGCCCGATTCGGTATAGAAAGGAGTCTCAGGAAGGACAACCAGTACTTCAGTACCTTCGGTTGCCAATTCAACCGGAGCACCATTGCTGAGCAGACCAGCAACTTCGGTATCACACTGTTTAACCTCATAACCGACAAACTTGGTTTCAATCTGCGGCAGATCAAGCTGTTCGCTGTCCCAGGAAGAGCCGCCCTTTGCCAAGAAGTTCTCACGGGAACGGGTCTTCTGTTCCTTCATATATGCTTCAAAGCCTGCGACGTCAACCGTAAAGTTCTTTTCTGCAACAATATCCTGGGTCAGGTCAACCGGGAATCCATAGGTATCGTACAGTTTGAAGACATCCTCACCGCTCAGAACACGGCCGTTATCAGCAGCAACCTTGTCCATCAGCTGACGGAGCAGGTCAAGACCTTTGCCGATGGTCTTGTCGAAAGCCTCTTCTTCGTTATAGATAACCTTTTTGATATAGCTGGCCTTTTCGGTCAGTTCAGGGTATGCCGACAGGTTTTCATGTGCAACGGTATCGACGACCTGATACAGGAACGGTACGTCAATTCCCAGTAATTTGCCATGACGTGCTGCTCTTCTGAGCAGACGGCGCAGGACATAGCCGCGGCCTTCATTGGAAGGAGTGACACCATCCGCCAGCATAAAGGTGCAGGAACGGATATGGTCGGTGATAACACGCAGTGAGATATCGGTCTTTTCATTATCGCCGTAATGAACACCGGCAATCTCAGAAATCTTCTTCATGATGTTCTGGACGGTGTCAACCTCAAACAGGTTGTCGACATCCTGCATGATGCAGGCAATTCTTTCCAGACCCATACCGGTATCGATATTCGGCTTAGCCATCCGTTCATAGTGGCCCTCACCGTCAGAGTCAAACTGAGAAAATACCAGGTTCCAGAATTCTACATAACGGTCACAGTCACATCCAGGTCCACAGGTAGGTTTGCCGCATCCGCGTGCCTCGCCGCGGTCAAAGTAAATCTCCGAGCAGGGGCCGCAGGGACCGGAACCATGCTCCCAGAAGTTATCTTCCTTGCCCAGACGGACAATTCTTTCAGGAGCAACGCCAACTTCTTTGGTCCAGATATCAAACGCCTCGTCATCATCCTGATAGATGGTTACCCACAGGCGGTCAATCGGCAGTTCAAGAACCTTAGTAATGAATTCCCAAGCCCAGGCAGTTGCTTCATGTTTGAAGTAATCGCCGAACGAGAAGTTGCCCAGCATCTCAAAATAGGTGCCATGACGGGCAGTTTTACCGATATGTTCGATATCTTCGGTACGGACACATTTCTGGCAGGTTGTGACACGGGTATTGGGAGGAGTAGCCTGACCGAGGAAGAATTTCTTCAGCGGTGCCATACCGGAGTTGATAAGCAGAAGGCTGGTATCATCTTTCGGAGGAATCAGGGGTGCGCTGGCCATACGGGTATGTCCCTTGCCTTCAAAAAAGGAAAGGTATTTTTCGCGCAGGTCATTCAAACTTGTCCACTGCATGGGAACAACTTCCTTTCATTGTTACAGTTTTAGAGATTATGGGATACAGACCGGTCATAAAAACAAAAAGGATTCCATCCCGCAAGGGACGAAATCCTGTCGTTTCCGTGGTACCACCCTAAATGAAGAAAATACCCCTTTGTGGGGAAATTTCTCCTCTTTATCTTCCCTAACGCGGAAGGTACGCCGTTCATTACACGGGGCTCCCAGACGGCACGCAGGCGTTCCCAGCTGCACTGCCTTTCAGAAGCATTTTCAGAAAATGAAAAGCGGCGTGCTCTCTTGTGCGGGACACTGCCAGCTGGATCTGTTCTCAGCCGGTCGATATTTTACAGAAAACATTATAACGCGCCCCAGCCCGCTTGTCAAGCGGGTTTGAAAGGATTTTCGCTTCAAAAATGTAGGTGTTACAATGATGTATGACAAATAAGAAAAAAAGAGTAGCGAATAGAAGCAACCTGTGGTAAGGTAGTGTTGTCCAGACAAAACCGAAAGGCAGGTGCAACTATTCGCTATGAATACTATAACA
>DVLW01000191.1 GCA_018715285.1 Candidatus Faecivivens stercoripullorum
CGATGCTCTGGTTTGAGGAGCAGGACTGCGGGTGGGCGGTCATCGAGGCCGGGATTGGTGGAAGACATGACGCGACCTGCTGCCTGCCAAAACCAGCACTGTCGGTGATTATGGGAATCGGGCTGGACCATACCGCAGTCCTTGGAAATACGACCGCCGAGATTGCACGGGATAAGGCCGCGATTATCAAGGGTAACCCTGCGCTGCTCTATCCGGAACAGCCGGAAGATGCAATGGCAGTGATTATGGAGCGTTGTGCGGAGACTGGCTCCCAGCTGCATATTCCCAGCCTGCGGGATGTCAAAATCCAGTCAGAAGGACTTTCCGGTACCCGTTTTTGCTATGGCGGACAGGTCTATCAGCTGCCGCTTCTGGGGCGGTATCAGGTTAAAAATGCGGTCACTGCCATCAATGGCGGCAGAATACTGGGACTGGATGAACAGGATATTGTAAATGGAATTGCCTGTGTTTCTTTTCCCTGCCGTCTGGAACGGGTGCACGATCATCCGACCATTATCATCGATGGTGCACATAACATGCACGGCATGAAGGCACTTTCGGACAGTATTCCTCCGCTTTTGGGCGGACGTAAGCCGATCATGCTGGTGGGAATGCTGCGGGATAAGGATTTTGCCGACGCACTGGGTGTGATTGCACCGCTGGCAGAAAAGATGGTCACTGTCATCGTGGATAATCCGCGCACCGCTTCCGCAGAGGAGACAGCCCAGGCTGCACGAAACGGCGGATGCAGCGATGTACACCCGGTTTCCGACTGGAAAGACGGGCTGCAAACGGCAATCAGGCTTGCAGAAGATGAGGAGCGGGCACTGATTATCTGTGGCTCACTCTATCTTGCCGCCGACTGCCGCGCACAGCTGCAACGGATGGGCGATTGATATAACAGCGTGATAATAAGAACAAACCCGGCCGTGCATGAGCGCACAGCCGGGTTTATCGTTTGGTTCAGCTATTGGGGATTTCGCTGTTTTTCCTGTAGTCAATCATTCTTATGGTCTTTTTTGGCTCTGCGTTCATTGCGGATGGAATGGAGGCAGTAACTGACCGTCTGAATCAGCCACATCAGCAGGACAATTCCGGCAGGGAGCGGACCATATCCAAATGGAATCGAACAGGCTGCAATCGCCAGAAACAGAATCGGGTAGATGGAGAAAGTCGTTTTGTATGCACCGTAAGCACTCTTCCAGATCAGTGTTTTTTCCCTTTCGTCGCAGCTTTCTTCCCATACCTTGGTGAAATTGGTGTCAAAAACGCTGCCGTGTTTTTCCGGGTAGAGGATTTTGGTCAGGTCGATTGCACGTTTTTGCGCCACTGAAGCCAGCGTAAGTCCGGCAATCAGTTCCACACCACCGATTATCAGCTGAACACCGCTTAATTCGATGCAGACTGACAGGATAACGCCCATCCCAAAGAACATACATATCGCATAAGCAGCGCTCAGAAGCATCGAGATGCTCAGTCTCCCGTCAATTTTTTCCGTCTGTGCTTCGTCTTCTTCATCCAGCTGTTGGATGGCTTTTTTCATGCCGGTACTAAGGAGCAACGACGGTACCAGCAGCAGTACCGTAAATACCGGAATAATCCACAGCGCCGAATCCAACCAAAACTGTTGCAACACTTCGATAAGCCATTCACTGCCATATTCGCTCAGATATCCCATGCCAAGTCCAACCGGAAACCCGATGATTGCCGCACACAGCATAAACAAAAGCAGTTTGGGCAGAGACTTTTTATCTTCCTTATGGATTTCCAGCTGTTTTTCTCGGATCTCTTCCGGAACCTGGATATTATTCTTTTTCATAAGAAACCTCCGTTTCGTCCAGTGAAAAAATGTCTTCAACCGTAACACCGCAGATTTTTGCAAGCCGCAGTGCAAGGGTTACAGATGGGGAATAGTCTCCGCGCTCGATCTGGCTGATGGTCTGACGGGAAACACCGGCAAGTTTTCCCAGTTCCGACTGGTTGAATCCCAGCCGTGCACGGTATTCCTTTAAATGGTTTATAAGCGGCATGGCAGCCTCCTTTCTTTAGGAAGCGAATGCTTCATAAGAAATTTTTGACAATTATCTTTTGCAAAATAACAATTATCCTTGTCAAATTGAGTATAACATTGACAAGAAAAATTGTCAAGAGGTTTGAAAACTTTTTTTGAAATATCCCCTGCACCCTTTGTATTCCACCCGGATATCTGGTATACTGGAATACGAAAAGGTTTAATACGCAAAAAGGGGATGGAAAGTCATGTTGAGACTCGCGACAGTCGGCAGCGGAAAAATCGTCGGGTGGTTTCTGGACGGACTGAAAAATGTACCGGAGCTTCGGCATACAGCCGTTTATTCCCGTACACGGGAGCGCGGCATTCAGTTTGCGACACAGCATAATCTGCCGGAAAGTGCGGTCTGGACCGACCTTGAACAGATGGCGGATTCAGGCGAAATAGACGCGGTGTATCTGGCAACGCCCAACCGTTTCCATGCACAGCAGGCAGAAATCTTCCTGAAAAGGGGAATCCATGTCCTGTGCGAGAAACCGGCGGTTGTGACTTCTGAACAGCTGGAACGGCTGCTGGCGGCAGCCGAAGAAAGCGGTACTGTTTTCATGGAAGCGATCATGGCACCCCATCAGCCGCGATTTGCAGTTTTACAAAAAGCGGTTGAGGATATCGGAAAACTGAGCAGTGCGGTACTCAACTTTTCTCAGCTGTCTTCCCGGTATCCGGCATTGCTCAGCGGAGAACTGCCCAACATCTTCAATCGGGAACTGTGCGCAGGTGCCCTGATGGATATCGGCGTATATGATGTATATCTGGCGCTGGCACTGTTCGGTGTTCCGGAGCGGGTCGAAGCGAGTGCGCATTTTCTGCCGGGCGGTGCGGATGGCTCAGGCGGCGCAACGTTTGTCTATCCGTGGGGTAACTGCCAGATGAACTGGTCCAAGACCGGTCAGTCCCGTGCAGCAAGTGAAATCGTCGGTGACAGGGGAACGGTCACTTTTTCCCCGGTTTCCCGTATCTTAAACATCCGGCTGTGGAAAAATGACGGCGAAAGTGAACTGCTGTTTGATGAAGAACCGCACTGCGCATCGCTGGGACATGAGGCAGCTGATTTTGCAAGGTATATTCTTGCCCGGGAAGAATCGGCCGGTGAGTATGCCCGGATGGTACAGCTTACCCGTGACGGAACCCGTCTGATGGAACAGATTCGCGCAAAATGCGGTATCCGGTTTGATGTGGAATAAACCGTTTCCCAAAAGGATGAAACTTTTTGACATGCTGGCGTGTATTATCAATGGATACACCTGTATACAGGCGCAATTTTGGCCAAAGGCCGGAAAGAGATGAGAGTTTGATGGAAGTGTTCAATAAAGGTAAACGTCTGCTGGCGATTATTGTCTGTCTGGGTATGACTGCGGGAATGCTCGGCGGATGTTCAATGGCGGGAGAAACGGATGAGGATATCAGTTCAATGATGCCCGAATCTTCTTCTGAAATCAGCGAACCGGTGAGTGAACCGGAAAGTGAGCCGGAAGAACCTGAAGATACCGGACCGCGCAATCCGCTTACTGGTGAGACTGGTTTTTCTGAATCGGCAGTCGGTTTGCGTCCTGTCACCGTTATGATTAACAACATCGGTCAGGCACTTCCCCAAAGAGGACTTGCAGCGGCAGATGTGATTTTTGAAGCGGTCGTCGAAGGCGGTATCACCCGTATGATGGGCGTGTATGCTGATATTGACCAGATTCCTTATGTCGGGCCGGTACGGAGCGCACGTCATTATTACGTTTCCTTCTCGGAAGGATTGAACGCGATTTATACCCATTTCGGCGGTTCTCCGACGGCGTATAATTATATCAGCGATTACGGCGTCGATGATGTCGACGGTCAGTACTGCACCAGCGCTTTTTATCAGGATACCTGGCGTGCCCAGACCTATGGACGGGAACACAGCTTTTTCATTGACGGCGCGACCATCCGTGAACAGGCGGAATCAGAGGGAATCGAACTGGAAGGTGAATATGAGCCGCTGTTTGATTTCTCATATGATGAAGTGCTTGTCCCGGACAGTGGTGTCGCGGATGATGTTTTTGTACCGTTTTCCGGTTCTTATAACGCTGAGTTTATCTATGATGAAACAACCGGTGTCTATACCAAGTACCGCAACGGTCAGGAACATATCGACGCTGATACCGAAGAAGCCATCACCTTTGAGAACATTCTGATTCTGTATACCACCGTCACAGCACTCGGTGACGGCAGTGAACGCCGCAACCTTGATCTTTCATCCGGCAGCGGATGGTATGTCAGTGCCGGCGGATGTGAGGAAATCAGCTGGGAAAAGGGCGGCGTGGAAGATACCTTCACCTTTACTGACGCAGAAGGTCAGCCTTTGGTTGCAAACGTCGGCAAGACGTATATCTGCCTGACCGACAAAGGATATGCGGATTCAGTGACCTTTACCGATACAAGTGATACCACGGAGGGATAACCGTATGATTAAGATACTGTTCATCGGCAACAGCCATACCTATTTTAATGACATGCCGGCAATGGTTGCCGAGCTTTTTGAGAGCCAGCTCGGCCAGCAGGCGCATGTGACTATGCTTGCCAGCCCCGGAATGGCACTGCGCTGGCATTTCGACCAGCCGGAGACACGGTTCAATATCCTGCATGGCGGCTATGATTATGTGGTACTCCAGCAGGCGACTCATCCTTTTGACGGTGAAGAGGCACTCTGCCGTCAGGCTTCCCGATTGCTGGAACTGATTCGGGAAGCAAAGGCGACACCGGTTGCCTATATGACCTGGGCAAAAGAGGCTGCTCCTGAAGATCAGGCAGAACTCACGGCTGCTTTTACCCACCTGGCAGAAAAGGAAAATATGCTGCTTGCACCCGCCGGTGCCCTTTGGGAACAGGTACGGGCTTCGGTTCCCGACGCGCCGCTTTACTGGCGTGACGGACAGCATGCAAGTCCGCTCGGGTCGGCGATTGCGGCGGCATGTATCTTCCGCGCAATTACCGGCGGCGCACTTCCTCAGGCGGACAGCGCTTACTGGATGGATAAGGGCGGTACGGAACAGATCGTTTCGATTGTCAAGGCTGTTCTTGCTGAGTTGGAGTGATTTGGCATCGGCTGCCCGGCTCCAATGTGCACAAAAAGGTGGAGATCGAAGCTTATAACTGCTGAGCATTAGAGGGGAGATCGAAGCCCCGGCAAACAGGGGACGGCGGCTCGCCGCTCAAGGTGGTTCTTGCTGAGTTGGAGTGATTTGGCATCGGCTGCCCGGCTCCAATGTGCACAAAAAGGTGGAGATCGAAGCTTATAACTGCTGAGCATTAGAGGGGGGATCGAAGCCCCGGCAAACAGGGGCGGCGGCTCGCCGCTCAAGGCGGTTCTTGCTGAACTTGAATGATACAGTGACGGTGGTAAAACGGATATAAAACGGAAATCCCGGCGAATATGCTTTCTTTTTTAGGGGCAATGTGGTATACTGTTGGTACAACCTATTCGGAAAGGACGATTTTACGATGCTGGATCAGAAAAAGAAGGAATTTATCGAGTTTATGATGAGCGCTGACGTGCTGCGCTTTGGTGAGTTCAAGACCAAGAGCGGCCGTCTTTCTCCCTATTTCGTCAATACCGGCAACTACCGCACCGGCGCACAGATCGACACGCTGGGCAAATACTATGCCGCACTGGTAAAGGAAACCGTCGGCGATCAGTTTGACGCAATGTTCGGTCCTGCTTACAAGGGTATCCCGCTTGCAACTGCCTGTGCAGGTGCTCTGGCACGTGAATATGGCATCGACAAGCCCTATTTCTTCAACCGTAAAGAGGTCAAGGACCATGGTGAAGGCGGCGCACTGGTTGGCTACAAACCGGTTGACGGCGACCGCGTCATCATTATCGAGGACGTTATCACCGCAGGTACCGCAGTCCGTGAAACGGTTCCGATTCTGAAATCGGCTGCTGATGTCAAGCTGGCGGACATGTTCATTTCGGTCAACCGCTGCGAAGTCGGCACAACACCCGGCAAAACCGCGCTGATGGAAGTGAAGGAAGAATTCGGTATCACCGTTCATTCGATCATCAGTGTTGCGGATATCTACGAATATCTGAAAGAACAGCAGGGCTACGACGCTGTTCTCAAGCTGATGGAAGAATATATGGATAAATACTGCATCCTGTAAGGTATCCGGCTGCTTTGAGGAGAGGGACTTCACGGTTTTCCGTCGGAGCCCTCTCCTTTGCGTTTTGAGCGGCGGAAACTTTGCTGTGCAGAGACCCTGCCGGTCTGCGGCAGGAAGGAGGACGGCAAAAGGATGACTCCACAGAATTTACAAAAAGAACTGCTTTTGACCCATGCACAGATGATTCGTTTTTTCCGGGTTCGGCAGGACCGCCCGCAGATTCGTTCAATGAGGCGGATGGCGGATGCACTTCCGGAAGCTCACCGGCGGATGCTGGATACCGCTTTTGCGGAAAGTCTGCGGCTGCTGATTGACCCGTCGAGAGGAATCGTGGACGGGATGATCGATCGGGAAGAACTTGAACAGACCCATCACCGGTTTGACCGGATGGTGGACGCGGATACTGGATATAAGGCACTGGCAGCGCTTGACCGGGAAGCGGCAAGGCTGCAAAGAGGTGATCTGTCACTGGCAGCGCTGGAAGGTGCCGGACTTGGGACGCTCGGAATCGGATGTCCGGAAGCGGCTGTCATGACGGCACTGATGCTGCGCAGTATCTTTGAAACGGCTATTGCTTACGGTGTCAATGTCTCCCATCCGTGGGAACGGGAACTGATGCTGATGCTGCTTGCGGCGGTCTTTGCCCGCAGTGAGGACGCTTCTGCACAGCATCGCCAGCTGGCAGCGGTACTGCGCCGGCTGGGAGAAGGAGAACCGCCCGGAATCGACCGCGAACACAGGATTCAGCTGGCGGCACGGAGAATGTCGGAAAGCATGAGTTTGCAGAAATTCATTCAGGGAATTCCGGTTTTCGGTGTCTCCGGAATGTTTTTCAATACAGCGGCAGTCGTGCGGTTGAATACCCTGTCCCG
The DNA here is from genome assembly GCA_018715285.1 of Candidatus Faecivivens stercoripullorum. GTDB lineage: Bacteria > Bacillota > Clostridia > Oscillospirales > Ruminococcaceae > Faecivivens > Faecivivens stercoripullorum. The sequence goes on from DVLW01000191.1 coordinate 7,078, forward strand.
GTATGTTTACAGAGAACGGTATCTGTCGGCAAAACTGCGTGCTGCAAAGCGGCATATTGCCGAATAGGGCATAAATCAAACAAAATACGGAAGAATAACAGATAACGAAAGGAAGGATTGAAGGTTTGGAAACCCTGCGCAAAGTAAAACTCTATACCGATGGCGCCTGTTCTGGAAATCCCGGTCCGGGAGGATGGGGCGCAATCCTCGAGTGCGACGGATATAAAAAGGAGCTTTCGGGCGGTGAAGCCAATACCACCAACAACCGGATGGAACTGCTGGGGGTTATCAATGGGCTGTCCGCCCTCAAATACCGCTGTGATGTGACCCTTATCAGCGATTCAAAGTATGTCATCGACGCGATTACCAAAGGATGGGCGCGTAAATGGAAGGCAAACGGCTGGATGCGCAATAATAAGGATAAGGCACTCAACCCTGATCTGTGGGAGCAGCTGCTTGCCCAGATCGACCGTCATGAGATGCACTATCAGTGGGTCAAGGGTCACGCCGGTCATCCGCAGAATGAACGCTGTGACCAGATGGCGGTTGCTGAATCGAAAAAGTTTTCGGGAGCTGGGCACTAAAGGAGGCCGGTTATGGAGAAAAAAAGAATTCTGGTTGCTCTTTCCGGAGGGGTCGACAGTTCGGCATGTACTGCCATGCTGCGGGATGAAGGTTATGAAGTCGCCGGCGTTGTACTGCGGATGAGCGATGCGCATGACGGCGCGGTCGCTGATGCGCAGACCTCTGCCGACCAGCTGGGAATACCGCTGTATGTCTGGCATATGGAAGAAGAGTTCGACAAGGAAGTCGCAGGGTATTTCGCGCGGTCGTATGCCGAAGGGAGAACGCCTAACCCTTGCGTCGTCTGCAATCCGCTGGTCAAGTTCAAGGGACTGATGGCGGCGGCAGATGCCTATGGCTTTCAGATGGTAGCGACTGGACATTATGCAGGCCTGCGCAAGGATGGCGAGCGGGTGCTGCTGACAATGGGCGAGAATAAGGCGAGAGACCAGTCGTATATGCTCTGCCGTCTGACCCAGAAGGAACTGACGAGACTGATCTTCCCGTTGTCCGGACTGCCGAAGGACGAGGTACGCCGGATTGCCGAAAAGGCCGGTCTTTCCTGTCACGACAAGCCGGACAGTCAGGAAATCTGCTTTATTCCTGACGGCAACTATGCCGGATATATCGAAAAACGGCTGGGACGCACATTCCCGGAAGGCGAATATGTTTCTCCTGAAGGTAAAGTCTGCGGCCATCACCACGGGATTATCCATTATACCGTCGGTCAGCGGAAAAAGCTGGGGATTGCACTCGGTAAACCCGTCTTTATCCGCCGGATTGACCCGGTCGAAAACAGGATTTACCTTGCCTGGGGTGGAGATGAGTATGAAAGCGAAATCACCGTTTCCGCAATGTCCGAAACCTTCCCTGGTGCTTTTGACGCTGCACGAACCGGTGAAATGCGGTGCAGCGTAAAGGTTCGTTCCCGTGCGGCTGCTGCGCCCTGTACCGTCCGCTTTATCGGTGAAGACCGCGTATCGGTCGTATTCGATACGCCGGAACGTGCACCGGCTGCCGGTCAGGCTGCGGCGTTTTACGACGGCGATGTCGTGCTGGGCGGCGGATTTATCGACTGAATGTCCTGACTTTAACAGAATAACAAGAAAAACCCTGTGAGAATTTCCGGTTTTGTCCGGGTTCCCACAGGGTTTTGTATTGACGTATTGTCAGCCGGTTCAGGCTGTCTTTTCATCCGATTTTTCTTCTTTTGATTCAGGATTTTTCTGTTCTTCCGAATCGTCATCCTTTTCCACAGGGGTAAAGGGCGTATGTGCCGCGCGGACCTTTTCAATCCGGCGGTCATCGACGATGACAACAGTAAAACGCCATCCGTCAAAATCGATATAAGGCGTCGTTCCTTCGTCCGGGATATATCCCAGCGTATGGGTGATAAATCCGCCCAGTGTATCAAAGTCCTCGTCTTCCGGGAACTCAATGTCCAGCAATTCGCCGACATCCGACAGGTCAATCGTTCCGTCAAACATGAACTCATTTTCCTTCAGACGGCTGACTTCCTCTTCCTGTTCGTCGTATTCGTCCTCGATGTCGCCGACAATCGATTCCAGAATGTCCTCCATACAGACCAGACCGGCTGTTCCGCCGTACTCATCGACGACTACCGCAATATGGGTCTTGGTCGCCTTAAACTTGGCAAACAGTGCGCGGCATCCTGCCGATTCAGGTACATAGATGACCGGACGGATATAATCGGTGACCGGCATCTGGGACAGGTCCTGCCCGATAGCTGCTTTATCCGCAACCAGTTTCAGCAGGTCTTTTGCGTAAATAACGCCGATGATATTGTCCAGATTTTTCTGGTAGACAGGGAGTCTTGAGAAACCGGTCTCCACTGCAAGCGAGGCAACCTGTGCGACATTTGCCGTATCCTCAACCGCTGCAACGTCGGTACGATGGGTCATAACGTCCCCAGCCGTATTGTCGTCAAACTCAAAGATGTTTTCGATCATTTCCTGCTGGCTCTTTTCAATCGTGCCCATCTCGCCGCCGGTATCCACCATCAGCCGGATATCCTCTTCGGTAACGGTTTCCTGTTCATTTTCTGCCTCGCGGCCGATGCCGAACAGTTTGCCAATCCAGCGGGATACCACCCGAATCAGTCCGCACAGTGGATAGAAGACGCCAACCAGCCACCGGGTTGCCGAGACACAGTGAAACGCAAACGGGTCGGCATGTTTTTTACCCAGCCGTCCGGGAATTTTGCGCACCACGATAATAAAGCAGATAGAAGTGACCAGCGCTGCCGCCAGATAGGTAATTCCGCGCAGCAGCCCGACCGAAAGGCCATGCCATATTCCGGCAAACAGCTCGAAAAAGATTCCGTACAGCAGCCATCCCGAAACAAGGGTTGTAATGCATCCGAAGAAGGAACTCAGCGTCCGGACACTGTCCAGAAAATGGGTTTTGTGCATCAGCCGGTCCAGCAGTACAGCCTTTGCATCACCGTCTTCCGCCTTGTCATGCAGCGTAACATCTGACAGGTGGGTTACCGCCGATAAAACCGCCGAAATATAGCAGCTTAAAATCAGCGCTACCACCAGAATGAGAATCAGCCACGTTCGCCCGTCGTCCAAAATCATATACCTCCAATATTGTGGGGGATGCCAAAGCAGATTTTCTGCCCGGCGCCTGTATTTTACCGGCAGGAATTTACCTGCCGGTGCCCAAAGTTACTGGCATTATACCGCGTTTTACTGATTTTGTCAATCCCAGGGGTCGTCGATCTTGGTCGGAGCGGCGTCCTCAGGGACCAGACAGCAGTATCCGCCAGCCGGAATGACGATGCTGTCAAATTCTTCCTTAGCTGCGCGGACGGTTTCAGGGCTTTCGTAGAGGTCGATTGCCGTTGCGGCGATGACCTTGCCAGCTGTAATCAGGCCCTTGTGTGCAATCGAGGTGCGGCCGCAGGAAACGTTCTGCCAGCTGTGACCGGGTGCCCCCGATACAAAGCCGACTGCCGAGCACTGAACGGTCGGAACCAGCCAGGAAACGTCGCCGACGTCAGTCGAACCGCAGCTGACCTGATTGGAATGAACAAACGGCATCAGGAAGTCATTAAGCGGCTTTTTGCCGTTATCCGAAAGTTTGGCAATGATTTTCTGGCATTCAGCGGATTCATAAAAATCACCGCGTCCCGGCAGTCCATCCGGCGGCAGTTCGTATCCATCGACAATTGCCTGTGCATAGGCAAGCTCCTCATCGGTATAATGGGGAACACCGACCTCTTCAAAGTTCTTGTACATCAGCTTTTCCAGTACTTCATTGGGGACAGTGTTGCCGCAGCCGTCGATGAATCGTTTTTCCATCTTGGTTTCGGTCATCATTGCGGCAGCCTCAGCGATTTTATCGACACGGGCCTGCAATTTGCGTACATTCTTTGCCAGCTCGGAACGGACCATGTACAGTACCCGTGCACGCGGCTGGACAACGTTGGGAGAATTTCCGCCGGCATCGGTGATTGCGTAATGGATGCGGTCGTGGTCAGGCATATGTTCCCGCAAAAACTGTACGCCGATATTCATCAGCTCGACTGCGTCCAGTGCCGAACGTCCCTTGTCAGGAGCACCGGCAGCATGGGAAGCGATACCGGTAAAGCGGTATTCGGTCTGGATGCAGGAGTTGCAGGAACCGGTACGTACACAGTTGATGTCGCCCGGATGCCAGGTCAGCGCGATATCAACGCCGTCGAAGACATGGTCACGGGCATAAAATGCCTTTGCAGCGCCGCCTTCTTCACCGGGACAGCCGAAAAAGATAACGGTTCCATGGCCAGGACCGACGTCTTCCAGATACTTTTTGACGCCATACGCTGCCGCCATTGCACCGGCACCCAGCATATGGTGACCGCATCCGTGACCGGTACCATTTTTGACCATTTCCTCACGCTTGGTAGAGCCTGCGACCTGAGAAAGTCCGGTCAGCGCGTCATATTCAGCGAGGATGCCGATAACCGGATGTCCGGAGCCGTAGGTTGCCTTAAAACCGGTCTGGATACCGGCGACAGGGGTTTCAACGGTGAAACCTTCTTCCCGCAGCAGCTTTACATACAGTGCGCAGGACTTTTCCTCCATCAGAGAAAGCTCAGCATATTCCCAGATATGGTCGGAAACATCCGCAAAAAGTCCGGCGTGTTCATCTAGCCAGCCCATATACTTTTGTTTGTCAGCCATCTTTCAATCTTCCTTTCATTTGGCAGTTGCTTAAAATTATTATATCCGTCTTTCTTCTCCCTGTAAAGGGACGGTTTGCAATGCAAACCCAAAAACAAAACAGGAACCATCCCCGGCAGGGAACGGTTCCTGAATCGCTCAGTAGAGAACCTTGCCCAGGAACTCTTGCGTTCTTGGGCTCTGGGGATGACCGAACAGCTCCGAAGGAGTACCCTGTTCCGCGATGATGCCGCCGTCCATGAAGAATACACGGTCGGAAACTTCTCTTGCAAACCCCATTTCGTGGGTGACAACAACGGTGGTCATGCCGCTCTTGACCAGGTCCTTGATGACCTGCAAAACCTCGCCGACCATCTCCGGGTCAAGCGCCGAAGTCGGCTCGTCAAACAGCATGACGTCCGGTTCCATCGCCAGTGCACGGACAATTGCCAGACGCTGTTTCTGACCGCCCGACAGACGGGAAGGATAATCGTTCAGTTTATCCAGCAGTCCGACACGGGCAAGCAGTTCTTTTGCCTGTTCATCTGCTTCCGCTTTGCTCTTTTTGCCCAGCAGGGTAGGAGCAAGGGTGATGTTCTCACCGACGGTCATATGCGGGAAGACGTTGAAGTGCTGGAAAACCATGCCCATCTTCTGACGGTGCAGGTCGATGTTGACCTTTTTATCGGTGATGTCCACACCTTCAAAGTAAATCTTGCCGGAGGTAGGAACTTCCAAGAGGTTTAAACAGCGCAAAAAGGTGGATTTGCCGCCGCCCGAAGGCCCGATGATCGAGACGACCTCACCTTTATCGATATGGTCGGTGATGCCCTTGAGGACTTCCAGATGACCGAAGCTCTTGCACAGGTTTTCGACCTGAATCAGGGTATTAGCGTTCACTTGCCTTCAGCCTCCTTTCAAAGACAGAGATGCACTTGGACAGGGTAAAGGTCAGGATGAAATAGATGCATCCGACGATAATCAACGGTTCGATCGGCAGGTAAAGTGCACCCGAAATGGTCTTGTACTGGGTCATCAGCTCGCCGACAAAGAAGGTGGATGCCAGCGAAGTTTCCTTGATGACCATGACAAATTCGTTGCACAGTGCTGGCAGAATATTCTTGACAGCCTGCGGCAGGACAACGCGCAGCATCGTCTGACGGCTGTTCAGGCCCAGCGAACGGGCAGCTTCGGTCTGGCCTTTGTCAACTGCGTCAATACCTGCACGGATAATTTCCGCAACATATGCCGAAGAGTTGACAATACATGCAACCATAATGCTGGTAAAATCGCTCAGTTCCAAAAACGGCAGCATCATCGGCAGCAGGAAATAGAAAAAGTACAACTGCAACAGCATAGGTGTGCCGCGGATAATTTCAATGTAGATGGTAGCAATCAGCCGGAGCGGATAAAATCCGCCGATATGTAAACGGCTGCGGCGCATGATGGCGATCAGTGCGCCCAAAAAGGATGCGCATACAACGGTAATCGCACTCAGCAGCAGGGTGTACCCGGTACCAATCAGGAACAGGTTCGGATACCGCTGCAAAATTTTCCAGATGTTTTCAAGAACGGTCAAGTGGCAAGGCTCCCTTCCGACAGATTATAAAAAATGAATACAGCCGCACAGCCGATGACCCGGCTGTGCAGCTTTCAGACATAAATCAGTTGACCTCGATACCCAGCGAGAGAGCCAGTTCGGTGGCTTCCTCTTTCCACTGCTGGTAGAGTCCCTGTTCGTTGACTTCAGCGATTGCCTTGTTGATTTCCTCAACCAGTTCGGTTTCGCCCTTCATAATCAGTGCGATGTTGCCCTGGCTTGCGTATTCAAATTCCCAGTCAGCAAGCGCGATGCCTTCGTTTTTGTCAACGTAGATGTCAGCCTGATCGCCCGAACATGCGAGTGCGTCGATCTTGTTGTTCTGAACCATCAGGATTGCACTGCCCAGATTGTCGATCAGCTTGATTTCGGCGTCAGGCAGCTGGGTTTCGGTCAGAGTGTACTGCAAAGAACCATTCTGGCAGCCGATAACCTTGCCGGCAAAATCCTCAGGAGACTGGTATTCGCTTGCCTTGTCGGCGGGAACGATGACAACCTGTCTGGAACCGTCTTCATCCCGGACAACGTTAAAGAAATCGGTGACCTCGTAGTTCTCGGCGCGTTCTTCTTCATAAGCATAACCGGCAATCGAGAAGTCTGCCTTGCCGGTCGAAACAGCAGCCTGACATGCCTGGAAATCCATTGCCTGGACTTCCAGCTCGACACCAAGGTAATCGGCGATGTAGTTTGCAAGGTCGATGTCACATCCGACATAGACAGGCTTGCCGCTGGAGATGTCCTCAAATTCCTGAGGAGCAAAGTCGGGAGAGGTTGCCAGAACGATAACACCCTTCTGTTTGATCTCTTCCAGACGGTTGGCAGGTTCAGCAGAAGCGGTGCTGTCGGTGGACGCGGCAGAAGACGAAGAAGAGGAACCGGTATCGGAGCCGCAGGATGCGAGCAGGCTGGCAGCGGTCAGTCCGGCCAGCAGGATAGTGAGCATTTTCTTCATGGTAGATAACCCTTCCTTTTGTTTCTGTATTTTTATGAATACGCTTTTTCCGGCAGCCGGAAGGCGTGCAGCCATCCGGACGGCGGTTTAGAGGATGAATTGAATATACGAAAAACATACAATTCATTTAAATTATGCATGAACTATGCTAATAATTATACCGTATTTTGGAATTTTTTCCATTCACAAACCTCATAAACTTATTCATTTCATATCTACAAAAACTGTCGAATTTTACCCCACAAAAGCCATATAAAAAAATAATAGTATATTCAGAAAATAGCGTAAATAATTGGAGGTAAAATTCAGATTATTTATTGATTTTTTCAATTTGGTTCTGTCTTCTTGACTTATTATTCAATATTGTTTACAATAAATATATTAAATAATGGCCGCAGAGACCCCTTGGAATCTGACAGAATATGAAAGAAGTGAATCTCTATCTGTAATATGGAGACATCTATACAAAATGAACTTCCCGGTGGCAGACCATTCTTTTACTACCGGATGAAAAAGGATTTTCCCATTCAGTCACGGAATACCCACTGGCGTGGATTTCCACAGCTGGTGCATCTTCGGGATGGGATGCTGGAAGTCTGGCTCAACTGCCAGCGTTATACACTCAGCGCCGGCGATGTGCTGTATATTGCAGCCGGAACGCTGATTTCCTGGCAGCTGACTGATGCAGAACTGGATGTACTGGTGTTCGACCCGTCACGGTTCATGCGGCTGCCGGGTGCACAGGATATCACGATTATTTCGCGGGTACCCTGTCTGTGTATGCGTGATGACGGTCAGGCTCTGGTCGCATGCCTGCACAATTTTATCGGCGGGCTGATTTTGTCTCCGCGGTATTTTGAAAACTGCGTATCCGATCTGCGGCGGATTATGCTGGCGTATACCGAATCGGCGTATACCCTTGTACCGCCTGAGACACCGGCGTTTTCTGCCCGTCAGCTTTCCCATCTGCGCACCGTGCTCCAGCTGATTGAGAACCACCTGTTTGAACAGCTGACGCTGGATCAGCTTGCAGCAGAGGTCGGGCTTTCATCCAAGTATTTCTGCCGTTTTTTCCAGAAGATGACGGGAATGACGCCGTTTACCTATATCAATGCGCGCCGTATCGAACAGGCGTGTGACCTGTTTGTCCGTGAGCGGACGACGGTACGGGAAATTGCCGAACGGGTCGGGTATAAGGACATCAATTATTTTATCAAGACGTTCAAACGGTACTGTGGAATGACGCCCAAGCGTTTTTCTTCCCGGTATTTTGGTTCTGTTGAATATCTTTGCCAGTACTGAGGCAAAAGGAAACTGCCGGCTGTAACCATTTTCAGGTTGCAGCCGGCAGTTTGTTTTGAATTATGCCTTTAGGCAGTTGAGCAAAGCGAGACAGACAACCACCCGCTATGCGGGTGGGAAACAAAAAGTTATACAAAAAACTCACCAATCAGTTACAATAGAAGTGTTCAGGCCTATTGTAAAAGAAAGGTGAGTTTGCCCTTGCTCTGCGGGAAACAC
>DVLW01000192.1 GCA_018715285.1 Candidatus Faecivivens stercoripullorum
CCGCACAGGGAAATAAATACACTTGACTATCTCTTTCATTTCTGATAAAATACCAATATGTAACTGGCTCGTGAACAGATTGTGTTCAGCTATGAACACCCCGTTTTGTCGTGCAAACAGCTGACTGTATCATGAGCCGGCATAATTTTGCCCTTTATGGGCATAAACACAAGGAGAGGATCTATTGTGAGAAATAATCTCAAGCGTTTTGTCGCAATCGCAATGATCGCAGCTATGAGCGCTGCTTCCTTTGCTTCCTGCGGCAACAACACCAATACTGAGAGCAGCAGCTCCAGCGCTTCCAGCACCGAAAGCTCTGCTGAAAGCGGAAGCGAATCCGGCAGCGTTCCGCTGGTCGTCGCTTACGACACCTTCAACCAGAAGTTCAACCCCTTCTTCGCGACTGTTTCGTATGACTCTGACGTTGCAGCAATCGCTTGCGAAACTCTGTTCGCAACCGACCGTACCGGCGCTGTTGTTATGAACGGTATTGAAGGCGAAACCATCGCTTACAATGGCACCGATTATACCTATACCGGTCTGTCTGATGTTAAGATCGACCAGGGTGAGGAAACCACCACCTATACTTTCAAACTGCGTGAAGGCGTTAAGTTTGCTGACGGCGAAGAGCTGACCGCAGACGACGTTATCTTCACTTATTATGTATATCTGGATCCCACTTATGACGGCTCTACCACTCTGTACTCTGAAGACATCGTTGGTCTGCAGGAGTACAGAACCCAGACTTCTACCGAAGTTTACAACAAGTACAACGAAATGTACGACTACTTCTCCGCTAACGCTGATGCTGGCGAATACGGCGATGATATGCGTGCAAATTATGAAACCTCTGTCAAAGAGGCTTGGACTGCTGACCTGCAGGCTACTGTTGACTCGGTTTACGCTGATTACGGCGCAGCTGTTGCTGATTACATGACTGGCGTCGACGCTGCAACTCTGGATGCTAATCCTGATCTGCAGGTTGCTTACGCTATGTATATGTGGGGCTTCGCTGACAGCTATGACGGCAGCACTCTGACCACCAACGATTCCGGTGAATCCTTCGATATCGCTGGCGGCACCTATCCCACCATCGAGGACTTCTATGAGGAAGCTGTTGCTAAATACGGCGACGCTGCTTCTTATGACAATGCAGGTGAGTCTGCTGTCGGCGCTTCTGTTGTTGAGAACGCAAGAAGCTCCTTCATCTCCACCTACGGCGCTCAGGATGAGTCGATGTCCGAAGGCGGCGTTCCGAACATCTCCGGTATCCAGAAGGTTGACGATTACACCGTTTCTGTCACCACCAACGGCTACTCTGCTACCACTATCTACAACCTCGGCGTCAGAGTCGCTCCGATGCACTACTACGGCGATGCTTCTCTGTACGATTACGAGAACAACAAGTTCGGCTTTGAATTCGGCAACCTGGATTCTATCCGCAACAACCTCGAACCCATGGGCACCGGTCCTTACCAGTTTGACAAGTACGAGAACAGAACCGTTTACTTCACCGCTAACGAAAACTACTGGAAGGGCGCTCCCAAGACCAAGGAAATGCAGTGGAAAGAAACCCTCGAAGCTGATAAGGTTTCTTCTGTCGGCACCGGCACCGCTGACCTGGCTAACCCCGCCGGTTCTACCGCTACCCTCGAGGAAATCGCTTCCTACAACTCTAACGGTGAGACTACCGGCGATAAGATGCAGACTGTATCTTACGACTTCCTGGGCTACGGCTACATCGGCCTGAACGCTCTGAACATGAAGGTCGGCACCTCTGAAGAGGATATCAACACCGCTGAGTCTAATGCTCTGAGAAAAGGTTTCGCAACCATCCTGGCTGCTTACCGTGATATCACCATCGATTCTTACTATGGTGACGCCGCTAAGGTTATCAACTACTCGATTTCTGACTGCTCCTGGGCTGCTCCTCAGTCCACCGACGCTGGTTACGAAGTCGCTTACTCGGTTGACGTTGACGGCAACCCGATCTATACTTCCGATATGACCGACGACCAGAAGTTCGATGCTGCTCTGCAGGCTGCTATCGGCTACTTCAAGGCTGCTGGCTATACCTGGGATGACGCTACCGGCAAGTTCACCGCTGCTCCCGAAGGCGCGAAGATGAGCTATGAAGTTATCATCCCCGGCGGCGGTACTGGTGACCACCCTGTTTACCTGCTGCTCGAGTACGCTCGTGAAGCTCTTGATTCCATCGGCATCACGCTGGTTATCAATGACCCGTCTGACTCCAACGCCCTGTGGAACGCACTGGATGCTAACACCGAGGAAATGTGGTGTGCTGCCTGGAGTGCAACTGTTGACCCTGATATGTATCAGACCTGGCACTCTAAGAACGTCGTTGGTGTTCCTGGTTCTACCGGTTCCAACCATGCTTACCTGATCGATGATACCCTCGACCAGCTGATTATGGATGCACGTGCTTCCGCTGACCAGTCCTACAGAAAGGCTACCTACAAAGAGTGCCTGGATATCATCAAGGACTGGGCTGTTGAAGTTCCCGTCTACCAGAGACAGGATATCTACGTTCTCAGCCCTGAGAGAGTTAACGCTGATACTCTGACTCCTGACATCACTCCTTACTGGAACTGGATGAACGATATCGAAAAACTCGAGATGAACGGCTGATTAGCAGACACAGCGGTTTAAAACTTTAGTTCAACGAGGTCTTACGCCGCACAACGAGGCCCATCGGACATTCGATGGGCCTTCGTTTTGGGGCATGTTGTCGTAAAATGGGGAAGCGTGCTTCTCCGGGCCTCACACAGTCTCGTTCCATTTCGTTCAAGGAGGGGTAAAATTCATGCGCAAATTCGTCGTTAAGCGCTTGATTATCAGTGTTTTTATCCTCTTTTTCGTAGCACTGATTATGTATACCATCATGCGCTGTATTCCGACCAGCTTCGTTGAAGCGAAAGCCAGACAGCTTTCTCAGCAGCCGGGCGCAAAAAGCTATGAGGAATGGCTTGCACAGCTGAACGCAGCCTATCACCTCGACACGACAATTATCCAGGGTTATTTCATGTGGCTGTGGGATGCCGTACGCGGCAACTTCGGTGACAGCTGGTACTGGAACGGTCCGGTTCTGGTTCAGTTTGAAAATTCTATCTGGTATTCTTTTGCTCTGGGAGCAATTTCCTTTGTTTTGCAGATTGTCATTGCAATCCCGCTTGGTATCCTCGCGGCTCGCAAACAGTACGGCATGGCCGATTATATCATCACTGTCGTCGCTCTGGTTGGTATATCACTGCCGACCTTCTTCTTCGCGACAATCCTGAAATATATCTTCTCGATTCAGCTCGGGTGGCTTGACCTGTATGGCATGGTCGGGCGGTACTACTACCAGCTGTCAACTTTTGGGAAGATTTTGGACCTCGCGAAACATTTCATTATGCCAGTTGCAACACTGGTTATCATCAGCGTCGGTTCGCTGATGCGTTACACCCGTACCAATATGCTCGAAGTTCTTAACGCCGACTATATCCGTACCGCACGGGCTAAAGGCCTGCCGGAAAAAACGGTTATCAATAAGCATGCTTTCAGAAATACGCTGATCCCGATTGTCACCTTGCTTGGTGGTTCGCTGCCCGGACTTTTCTCCGGCGCAATGATTACCGAGACCCTGTTCCAGATCAAGGGTATCGGTTACGTTTCCTATCAGGCGATGGTCAACGGCGATATTCCTTTCTATATGTTCTACTCCTGCTTCCTCGCAGTCCTTACACTGTTGGGTATGCTGATCGCAGACATTATGTACGCAGTCGTCGACCCGCGTGTCCGTTTCGACTGAGTTTGAACTGAACTTACTATATTAAAGAAAGGAATCGTGATACCTTTTGTCTATGGAAGAAAAAAAGGTCGGTTTGACGCCTGAGCAGCCCGATGAAAACGAGCTCGCTCTGGACGATGAACGCCGCGTTAAAGTATTATCGCCCGGTGCGCTGGTCGCAAAGCGGTTTTTCCGCAACCGTCTGGCAATGGTCGGGCTTGTTATCCTGGTATGTATGTTCTTGTTCTCCTTCCTCGGGGGAGCAATCATCCCTTACAGAGAAAACCAGATTTTCGAGGATTATGAGGAAGTTGTCTCCGATTTCGCCGGTGCAACCCTCAATACCGATTACCGTTTCTACGAAACAGAGTCGGGTATCATCCCGACTACCGCTCGTACCAGCCTGATTCTGGCTGTTAACAACGGTGAACTGACTTATACTGCCGGCGATCAGAACTACTCGCTGACCGATCTGGGCAATGATACCTGGATTATCAGCGGTACCGCTCCGGTTGCTGATGTCAATAAACTTGCTGGCAGATATGTGATCTCTTCGGATACGATCGAAGTTACTGATGCTCTGACCGCTGCTTTCACTGATGCAGTTGAGGCAGGGCAGACCAGCTTTGAACTGGATGGCGTTTCCTACAGCATCTCCGGTTCCAACCGTACCTTTACCATCTCTTCGATGATGGAACTGGGCGTTGCTTCCAAGCTGGTTATCGAAGGCGATGGTCTGACCTATGAGTTCCAGAAGGCTGCACTCACCGCTATGGGTGCAAAGGAAAAATCCTTTACAGTCGATGGAGCTGCCTATACCCTTGAATATGACGGCGGAAGCGCTTTTGTTTCCAAGGGTAGTGACGTTGTCGCGCTGCTGAGCGAATATGCGGTTCAGGGCGTTGAAAACGGAACTGTTATTTCTGCTGAACTGCGTTCTGCAATCGTTGAGGCGATTGAAGAAGGACAGAACAGCTTCGTCTTCTCGGACGAAAGCGGCAATGAGGTCGAGTATGAACTGAAACGGGAAAACAGCCGTTATACCATTCGTACCGCGACCCAGTCCAAACTGATTCAGACCTACCTCGCTCCGAGCTGGGAACACTGGCTGGGTACTGACGGCGCTGGTATGGACATCCTGACCCGTCTGATGTACGGCGGCAGAATCTCGCTGATTATCGGTTTCGTCGTCGTTATCCTGGAGACGATTATCGGCGTCGTGCTGGGCGGTCTCGCTGGCTACTTCGGCAAATGGGTCGATATGGTCATCATGCGTATCGTCGATATCTTCTATTGTATCCCGACCTGGCCGATTCTGATTATCTTCGGTTCGATCATGGACTCTTACCAGATCGGTCCTAAGGTTCGTATCTACTTTATGATGATTATCCTGGCAGTTCTGGGCTGGCCTTTCATCACCAGAATTGTCCGCGGTCAGATCCTCTCGCTGCGTGAACAGGAGTTCATGGTCGCTGCTGAGGCAACCGGTATCTCCATCTCCAGACGTGTCTTCAAACACCTGGTTCCGAACGTTATCCCGCAGCTGATCGTTCAGTGCACCATGGCACTGGGCAGCATCATCCTGACCGAGTCCACGATGTCCTTCCTTGGCATCGGCGTAAAATTCCCCTACGCTTCCTGGGGCAATATCATTTCTTCCGTTTCGAACGTCTTCGTTATGACCAACTACTGGTACTGCTGGATTCCCGCAGGTTTCCTGATTCTGATCACCGTTTTGGGCTTCAACTTTGTCGGTGACGGTCTGCGCGACGCTTTCGACCCGAAGATGAAACGCTAAGGGAAAGGAGTGCAGACCTGTGTTCAATAATAAAAAGAAAAAAGACCAGAACTATATCTCGGCCAGTGAGTCCCGCCGGATTTCCAGAGAAAACCGCAAGATCACCCGTGAGTTCGAGAAAAAACGGGAACGTAAACACGTCGACCCCTCTGAGTACACCACTAAGATGCATGATGAGAACAATGTCGTCGAGTTTGACAACCTGCACACCTATTTCTTTACCGATATCGGTACCGTTAAATCGGTCGACGGCGTTACCTTTGACGTCCCGATCGGTAAGACGGTTGGTATCGTTGGTGAGTCCGGCTGCGGCAAATCGGTTACCAGCCTTTCGCTGATGCAGCTGGTTCAGCGTCCGACCGGCCAGATCGTAGAAGGTCAGATCCGCTTCAACGACGGCGAGACTGTCTATGATATCGCTCAGACCCCGACCAACGTTATGCAGAAAATCCGCGGCAACAAGATCGCGATGATCTTCCAGGAGCCGATGACCACCCTGAACCCGATCTTCCGTATCGGTATGCAGCTGGACGAGGTTCTGGAACTGCATTATCCGGATTGGGATAAGGAAAAGATCAAGGCACGTACCATTGAAATGCTGGGTCTGGTTGGTATCGCAAACGCTGAGGGCGTTTACAAGATGTACCCGCATGAGCTGTCGGGCGGTATGCGTCAGAGAGTATGTATCGCAATGGCGCTGATGTGCAGCCCCAGACTGATTATCGCTGACGAACCGACTACCGCTCTGGATGTTACCATTCAGGCACAGATCCTTGACCTGCTCCGTCAGCTCAAGGATAAGATCAATTCTTCCATCATGCTGATTACCCATGACCTGGGTGTTATCGCTGAGATGGCGGATTACGTCGTCGTCATGTACGCTGGCCGTATCGTTGAAAAAGGTACCGTTCACGATATCTTCAACAACCCCAGCCATCCTTATACCATCGGCCTGATGAACTCCAAACCGGTCGTTGGCAAAAAGGTCGACGAGCTCTACTGCATCCCCGGCAAGGTCCCGAACCCTGTCGCAATGCCCAACTACTGCTATTTCCGCGACCGCTGCGAAATGAGAACCGAACACTGTGACGGCGAATATCCGCCTGTCATCCAGCTGTCCGAAACCCATCAGTGCAGCTGCTATCGCTATCTGGATTACCTGAACAAGAAGAAAGGGGAGTGAATATCATGAGTGAAGCAGTTAAAAATCAGCCGCAGGATGATATCCTCCTTGAGGTCAGAGACCTGAAAAAATACTTCCCGATTAAGGGCGGTCTGTTTAATTCGGTCGTCGGCCAGGTTCGCGCTGTTGACGGTATCTCCTTCAAACTGAAAAAGGGTACGACAATGGGTCTGGTTGGTGAGTCCGGCTGTGGTAAGTCTACCGCTGGCCGTACCATCCTCCGCCTGCTGGAAAGAACCTCCGGTGAGATTCTTTTCAATGGCACCGATATCGGTACCCTCTCCAAAAAACAGCTCCGGGCTATCCGCCCCAAGCTCCAGATCATCTTCCAGGACCCGTATTCCAGCCTGTCTCCCCGTATGCCGGTCGGTGAAATCATCGGCGAGGCTGTAAGAGAACATGGCATCGTCCCCAAGGAAGAGTATGATGATTATATCGACAAGATCATGTCGGAGTGTGGCCTGCAGACCTTCCACAAGGACCGCTATCCCCACGAGTTCTCCGGTGGTCAGCGTCAGAGAATCTGTATCGCACGTGCTCTCGCGCTTAACCCGTCGTTCGTCGTCTGTGACGAACCGGTCTCCGCACTGGACGTTTCGATTCAGGCTCAGATCATCAACCTGCTGCGCAGCCTGCAGCAGGAACATAACCTGACTTACCTGTTCATCTCTCATGACCTGTCGGTCGTCGAGCATATCTCGGATACCATCGGCGTTATGTACCTCGGCAATCTGGTCGAGACCGGTTCCAAGGAAGATATCTTCCGCAACCCGCTCCACCCCTATACCAAGGCACTGTTCAGCGCTATCCCGATGCCTGACCCCGATATCAAGATGAACCGTGTTATCCTCGAAGGTTCGATTCCTTCTCCTGCTAATCCGCCTGCCGGCTGTAAGTTCCATACCCGCTGCCGGTACTGCATGAACCGCTGTGAGTCGGAAGAACCTGCAACCTATGAGGTTGAGCCCGGACATTTTGTCACCTGCCATCTGTACGATGGTGCAGGCGTCAAAACGCTGGACGAGGTTCCCGCTGCCGAGTAAAGCCGGCAACTGATCTGCACGACAAAAACCACTCCCTGTCCGGAGTGGTTTTCTGTTATACGCTGTATGAAAGGAGTATGCTATGCTGCATCGTAACAAGAAACCTGGGGACAGGGAACAACAGAAATCCTCCCGCGGCAGGCTCCCCGATTGGGATGACGGCCGTACCATTGCCAATATGAATATCGACGGTATGCCCTGGGGCGACCAGCGGCCCGGCTCTCCAGTGCCTCAGCAGGAACGCAGACCGGAAGAGGAAATCCCGTCTTCCGGTGAGATGCTTTCCGGACGTGACCTGCGCAAGGTGATTTTCAGCGCAACGATGATCGGCGTCGGTGTTGCACTGGTGTTTGTCGTCGCGGCGTTTTTGCTGATTCAGCTGATGCTGCTGTTTTGGACATAAAGACGTATACAGAAAAAAGCGGAAACCGGGTGGTTTCCGCTTTTTTCGTAAGGGTGGTTTTTATCAATCGGAGGAGATGTCGGGGTTTGATTTATTTGCCGTTGTTGGCACGCCATGCATCCAGCTGGGTCTGTTTTTCTTCCATGTATTTCTGGTAGCCGGCTGCATTCAGCTTTTCAATCATTTCAGGAATTGCGGTTTCAGGGTCGGTCATGCCGTATTCAATCGACTTCTGATACTCGGAGTATGCGTTGGTAAGAGCAGTATACTCGTTGGTGACAGTGGTGTTATCGAACGAGAAACCGGATGCTTCCGATACAGTCGCATTCGCATTGAATTCCTCGTAGACATCCCAGATGTTGGTCGGGTTGCCGTATTCAGGCATAGCGAGGAACTGACCGGGTGCAAGCCACTGGAGTGCATGGTTGTATTCAGCGCCTTCCTTGAACTTGGCAGTGCCGTCGATTTCTTCAAAGTCAACGTCCTTTTCGCCCCATTTGAACAGCTCGTTCCATTCGGAAGAGGTGTACATGAAGTTCATATACTGCATGGCTGCAACGACATCATCGGTGTTGGAGCAGATGCACCAGGGCATACCGGCAATCGAGTTGGATGCGGTGAAGTCGGGACCGCCGACAACGATGGTCATATCACGTCCACAAAGGGTGGATTCCTGAATGTCAGAACCGGGTTTGTAGTTGGTGATGTAGGACATCAGCGAACCAGCCTTGACACGGGCATTTGCAGCGGTGGTATCGGTCAGGTCGGAAGGATTGATACAGCCGTAGTTGAACAGCTCACGCATTCCGTTGACCATTGCCAGATAGGAATCGTCCTGGAACCAGTCGACGACGTCGCCCTTGCCGTAGTCTGCCAATACACCAAAGTAGTCGCCGCCCAGTGCGTCAACATCGGTCCAGCCAGCCTGCAGGCCGCCGGGTGAGAAGGTGTCCATATTCGGATTGGCATCATGTGCAGCTTTGAGGATGGTAATCAGGTCTTCCAGACCGTTGACACGCCATACATCGCTTTCAAAGTCGGGTTCAAGGTCCATATATTCAGCAGCGGCTTCGAGGTATTCGGTGCCGATTGCCAGCGAAAAACGTCCCTGAGCATTTTCTTTCTGCTGGGAAACGCCGTACAGAACACCGTCGGCACCGCGGCAGGCATCCAGAATGTCCCATCCCATCGTGTCAATAATACCGGAACCGTAGGTCTCCAGCAGGTTGTAGCCGTCTACGTCCTGCTCCAGGTCTTCCCAGTAATCTTTTGCGATACCGTTGGTATAGCCGACGCCGATCGACGAGATAATGTCAATCTGTTCGCCGCCCGAGATTGCCAGCGTAATCGACTGGGTACGGTTTGCAAAGTCGGTGATCTGCATCTCGACCTGAAGGTTCAGCGCCGGAATGGTCAGCTCGTTCATCTTCTCGACAATGCGGTCAAGTCCATCCAGCGTGCCACTGTAGGTCGGCCAGTTGACTACAATCGTCTGCGGCTCGGTGCGTGCTGCAATCGCGTCTGCTGCCGGGTCGCCTTCAGATGCTGCATCACCGGAATCGGAGGTGGAAGCGCTGCTGCCTGCTGCGTCGGTCTGAGAGCTGCTGTCAGACGAGCTGTCTCCACATGCCGAAAGGCTGGCTGCGGTCAGGACTGCGGTTGCGAGAGCGATGAGGATGCGCTTTTTCATTATGATCGTCCTTTCTCAATAGAAAATGATTGTTCAAAAAATTCATGGAAAAGTTTTGCTTGATGTTTACATTATAGCAATCGACCGTTAAGATGTCAACAAAATGGAGAAAAATTACGCCTGTTTTTGTGCAAGTTCGCAGAAAAGTGCTAACTGACCCTCAGAAAAGTACAAATCAGAGGTAAAAAAGCAAAAAAATACTGCCTGCCAGATGATTTTATCAAATCAGAAGGCAGACAGTTTTTATATAATTTTATATTGTTGTTTAGATTACAATTTCCATCCCGTCATACGATACGGTGAAATCGTTCCCGGCGCGGCGGATCATCTCATCATACAGCATCCCGCCATTGTGGGAGAAATGGTTGAGGATAAACCGGGTTGAATCGTCACAGACACCGCTCTCGATCAGCCGTGCTCTTACCTCGCGGTCATCCGGCAATCCCATGTGTCCGCTTTCCGGGCCGACCTGATGGGTACCGCAGGTCCCGTCAAGGCTGACCAAGTTAATATGTCCGCTCTTTTCGAGGAAATCCCAGACTTCCGGATAGAAGATGCCGGTATCATGGGCGTACAGAATCCGCTGGCCCTGGTGCTCGATCAGATAGATAAAGGGCTGGCCGTCTTTCAGCTCGTGCATGTGGTTTGCAGGAAGCGGCGTGACGGTATAGTCGCCCGGATGTACCGGTTCAAAGGGCTTGAGGATATGGAAATGCAGCGTCTCCATTGTCTCTTTGTTTGCCTCCCAGCTGACCTGGTCAAACAGCGCTTTGGTACCGGCTGCACAGTAGATGTCCAGCTCAGGCGAGGTCATCCGGTGGCTGTAGATGCTGCCGCGGACGGTCAGCTCCTGCGGGTAGAAATGGTCCATATGCCAGTGGGTGACAAACAGGTATTTGACCGCTGAGAAGTCGATGCCGCTCATCAGCTTGTGATAGTAGGTATCCGGCGGCAGGTCGATCAGCAGGTCAGTGTTGATGAGCGACTGGGAACGGGTGCGGATATTGCGTCCGCCAAGCCGGGCCGCTTCCTGACAGTTTTTGCAGTTGCAGAAAAGGGCTGGCCAGCCTTCCGCCGCACCGGTGCCGAGATATGTCAGTTTCATTTTGAAAAACTCCTTTCAGATATAATGTGCTTAATTTAATAGTAGCACAACCGGACGATGGGTACAAGAGAGATGCGAAAAAAAAGTATTGACTTTTTCACTTTAAAGCTTTATACTATGTAAGTACCAGAAAACAATAATTGCCCGACGGTATCTTTGAATGGGTACAGGGCATGATAAAAGGAAGATTGCAGGCCGTGACTTTTTGTCCGGCTGTCGAAACCGGCATTGTGCAGCCGGTTTCGATGTGAAAGGAGTTACCCGCATATGTCGATGGAAATCATCAGGCGCTTGCCTGACCCGGATGAAATTCGGGCACAGTTCCCGCTGCCGCCTGAGATGGCAGATGTCAAAAGAAAACGTGATGAGGAAATTAAAAAGGTGTTTACCGGTGAGGATGACCGGCTGATTCTGATTATCGGGCCGTGCTCGGCTGATCGGGAAGACGCGGTTTTGGAATATATCCGGCGGTTGTACCGGGTACAGACACAGGTTGCAGATAAAATCCTGATTATCCCGCGGATTTATACCAATAAGCCGCGTACGACCGGTGAAGGATATAAAGGAATGCTTCATCAGCCTGACCCACTGCGGGAATCGGATATGCTCGCCGGTCTGGTCGCAATCCGGCGGCTGCATACCACCGCTTTTATCGAAACCGGGCTGACATGTGCGGATGAAATGCTGTATCCGGAAAACTTTGCGTTTCTGTCTGACCTCTTGGGGTATCATGCCGTTGGTGCAAGATCGGTCGAGAATCAGGAGCATCGATTGGTGGCGTCCGGTGCGGATGTCCCGGTCGGGATGAAAAACCCGACTTCCGGTGACATGACGGTTATGCTTAATTCGGTGACCGCTGCACGCCATGGGCATACTTTCCTTTACCGTGGATGTGAGGTCAAAACGACCGGCAACCCGCTTAGTCATGCGATTGTACGCGGTTCGGTGGATGCCTACGGGCGCACCTGCCCCAACTACCACTATGAGGACCTCGCAAGACTGTATGAACTCGCGGCTGACAGGGGAATGGAAGACCTCGGCGTGATCGTCGATACCAACCACGCCAATTCCGGCAAACAGTACCTCCAGCAGATTCGCATTGCAAAAGAGGTGCTGCATTCCTGCCGCCATTCGGATAATATCCGCAAGATGGTCAAGGGTCTGATGATTGAAAGTTACCTTGAAGACGGCGCACAGAAACCGGAAGAAGGAAAATTTGGATGTTCAATTACCGACCCATGCCTCGGTTGGGAAAAAACCGAGCAGCTGATTTTCTCGCTGGCTGAGCAGTGGTGAGATGTTTGCACTGTGAATTGTGCGCCTGCTGGTAAAGGCAGTGGGTGCGCAATCTTTTAACGTAAGTGCGTGATCGAAGCCGTCGAGTGCTGAGCTCTTAGAGCGTGGTATCACTTTGGCAAACAGGGAGCACAGGCACTGTGCCGCGTTCGCTCAGGCTGTTACTATCGCAATCGAGCGGATTGCGAAGCAGGAGCGACCGTCGCGAACAAGTCCGTGGCGACACGCCACTGGCTGACCAGTGGTGAGATAATTGCACCGGGAATTGTAGCTGCTGATAAAGGCAGTGGGTGCGCAATCTTTTAACATAAGTGCGTGATCGAAGCCGTCGAGTGCTGAGCTCTTAGAGCGTGGTATCACTTTGGCAAACAAGGAGCACAGGCACTGTGCCGCGTTCGCTCAGGCTGTCACTATCGCAATCGAGCG
Organism: Candidatus Faecivivens stercoripullorum; assembly: GCA_018715285.1. GTDB lineage: Bacteria > Bacillota > Clostridia > Oscillospirales > Ruminococcaceae > Faecivivens > Faecivivens stercoripullorum. The sequence continues at coordinate 12,735 of DVLW01000192.1, forward strand.
AATTGCGAAGCAGGAGCGACCATCGCGAACTGGGCAGCGGAAGCATTCCGCCGCCGTGAACTGTCCACCGGACAGTCCCCGGGTGTAACTGGGCAAAAACCTGTCAGCGCCGTGCCGGCCCACGTAGTTCCAGTGGGTGCGTAATCGGTAGTTTACAGCTCGCTCGTTGATGGAAAAAGCCC
>DVLW01000193.1 GCA_018715285.1 Candidatus Faecivivens stercoripullorum
CTCAGCAGGGCGTCTCTTCTATCTATGAAGATTACAGCCAATCCCAATGAACGATAACGAAATGATCGTCTGGATTCAAAACCGGGTTCGCTCTTTAATGGAAGAAAAAGGTGTCAAAAGCGAATACCGGCTGTACAAAGACGCTGGAATGGCACAATCGACCATTTCTACCCTGCTGCATTCCAATACCCTGCCCACTTTGCTCACTCTTCAAACCCTGTGCGATTATTTCGGGATTACGCTCTCCCAATTTTTCTTTGACGAAACCCGTGAAGAACTCCGTCCTGTGACCGAAACACAGTGGACAATCTTTCGCCGTTTCCTGCACCTTACCGATAATCAGCAGCAGGCACTGCTTGCCCTGATTGACAGCTTCAACAATCCATAAAAAGACAAATCCCTTTTACAGTTTGCGGCTGTAAAAGGGATTTACTCTTATATACAATTATTTACCAAAGTATTCGGCAACTTCTTTGAGGTGCTCGATAATCGGCAGATGCTGCGGACATACGCCTTCACACTGCCCACAGGCAATGCAATCACTCGCCTTGCCGAAAACATGAGTCAGACGGTCGTAGTACTCACCCTGCGGTGTCCAGCCCTTTTCCTTGACTTCCTGTTTATCCGCATTGTACAGCGAGAAGTACTTGGGAATTGCAATATGCATCGGACATCCGTCGGTGCAGTAAGAGCAGCCGGTACAGGGAATCGCGATATTGGCATTGATGAGTTCAACGGCCTGTTCAATCAGCTTATGTTCTTCATCGGTCAGCGGCTTGAGGTCCTGCATGTAATCGGTATTATCCAGTACCTGCTCGATATTGCTCATACCCGACAGTACCAGCTTAACACCCGGCAGGCTGGCCGCGAAGCGAATTGCCCAGGAAGGAACCGACATCTCCGGTGCTGCATCCTTGAACAGCTTTTCAACCGACTCAGGAACCTTTGCCAGTGTACCGCCCTTGACAGGCTCCATAACAATGACCGGTTTGCCATGTTTGACCGCAACTTCATAGCATTTGCGGGACTGAACGCCGACACTCTCCCAGTCAAGATAGTTGATCTGCAACTGTACAAACTCAAATTCCGGATGCTCGGTCAGCACCTGATCCAGCAGTTCGGCATTATCATGATAAGAAAAGCCGATATGTTTGACCAGACCCTGCTGTTTTTTCTCCATCAGCCAGTTGAAGCAATCCAGCTCGGTATAAACCTTATAGTGGTCATATCCGATATCATGCAGCAGATAATAATCAAAATATTCAACGCCAGTTTTTTCTCTCTGCTCATTGAAAATACGGTCACGGTCCTCTTTGGTTTTCAGGAAACCAGCGTGCAGTTTGGTCGCAAGGGTAAAACTGTCACGGGGATGACGTTTGACCAGTGCTTCTTTTGCCGCATTTTCGCTCTGGAATCCGCAGTACATCCAGGCAGTGTCAAAATAGGTAAATCCTCTTTCCAAAAAGAGATCGACCATTTTGCTTACCTGTTCAATATCGATTTTCGACGGATCATTGGGATCAACGGAAGGCAGACGCATCATACCAAATCCGAGTTTTTTCTCCATCTGTCATCATTCCTTTCATACGTTAAGGCGGGCGAAACTATCTGTATTATAACATCCTGCCTTGCAGAATGCAAATACCTGTTTTAAATCCAATTCCATACCTTTTGCCTATAACAATGATTCAATTTTTGCGATACAGTAATATTTCAAAAGAAGTTTCGGTTGTCAGTTCGGTGAGGTCAGCTGCTCTCTGCTGTCCTTCTGCCGACGTTTTATAATAGTAGGGCGTCATCATAAACAAATCCATGATTTCACCGTCATGCAGAGTGATCGTATCCTCTACCGGTACACTGCGCAGGAAAGTCAGTCCTTCAATCGGATACTCCTGTACTTCATTCAGATAAGGCTGGTCATAAACCGCCTGTTTCAGTCCAAACAGGTGACGTGCACCCGGAATAACCATCGCAAACAGGCCGCCTTTTTTAAGTACCCGCAAAAACTCTTCCCGGCAAAACGGCGCAAACAATGTGATTACCACGTCACAGCTTTCATCTGCTACCGGCATATGAAAGATACTCGCAGCGCCGATCTGTACCGGTTCTTCGGCACGGAAACGTTTTGCCGCCTTTTCTGCCGCGAATTTGGAGATATCCAGTCCCAGCAGCTGCGTCGAAATCCCGGCAGAAACCAGCGCGTCATAGACCAGACGGGTATAATAGCCCTCACCGCATCCGGCATCCAGCAGTGTGAGAGCCTTTTTGGATTCCAATTCCCGGACAAGTTCATGGCAGAGCGCATCCGCCATCGGACGGTAAAAACCCTTTTCCAGAAATTCCCGTCTTGCATTCACCATCTGCCGGTTGTCACCGGGAAGTTTTGCATGTTTGCCATCCGGCAGCAGCAGATTGACATATCCGCTGCGTGCACGGTCGAAGCTATGTCCGGACGGACAGCGAAAGCTGTTTCCATCCAATGACAGCGGCTGTCCGCAGACAGGGCAGCTAAATAAAAACTGATGTTCCATCCCCGATTTCCTTCCATCCAAATCAATTGAGCTTGACCACATAAGGGAGCAGCCCAGTTTCTGTAATATCAATAATGCCGTAGCTTGCTTTTCCATCTCTCGGGCTGGACGGACTGCCGGGATTCATGACGTACAGTCCATCCTTATACCGACAGTACGAAACATGGGTATGCCCATACAGCGCAACATTACATCCTGCTTCCCGTGCCGCATTTTCCAGATATTCAGTCCCGGCTGAGACAAACATCGTATGCCCATGACAGAACAGTATCCGTGCACATCCCAGTTCGACGATATCCACCGGCTTGCTTTTGGAACCGAAATCACAGTTTCCACGTACACTGCGGATAGAAAGAGACGGATAAAGGGCCTGTATTTTACGGACATCCTCTTCCACATCTCCCAGATGAAGGAAAAGGTCGGTATCCTGACGATGCCGCTCCACAATTTTCCGCAATGTAAAAAAATCCTTATGGGTATCCGAAATAACAACAATCCGTCGGGTATCCATACCGGGCACTTCCTTTCAAAACCCATTGCATCCGGCAGATGAAACCAGATCGCTTTCCGGGCATATTATGAGTATATACAGAATAAGTATAGACCATCATGCTCTGTTCGTCAACTGCAATACATCTAGTACACAGAGCGATTGAACCGAAAGGAAGGTTTTTGCATGAACTTTGATATGCAAAAAGGGCAGCAGGGTGCCCTGTCTGATAATTCCCAGCTGGGCGAAATGGACCGTACACTGATTCGGATACTGGCATCGCGCACCGGAGCTGACCCCAGAAAACTGGAAGCTGATTTCCGCCGCGGAGATCTTTCTGCGCTGTTGTCTTCGCTTCCGAAGGACAGCCAGAATAAAGTCAGTGAAATTCTCTCTGACCCGGCAAAAGCAGCAGCCGCCAAAAAAGCCGCTGAAAAAGCGGTTCAGTCAGACGCAATTGGCAGGATGATGAAAAAGAAACCGGGACAAAGATAACGGCGGTATAATATCTGTCCGCACCTGAGTCTAAAGAAAGGAGGAAGAATATGCCGGAAACAGAAGGATTTGATATGTCCAGCCTTGCTTCTATCCTGCAAAATGAAGATACCATGCGTTCTCTGCGGCAGATGGCCGGTGCCATGGGGATGGGTGAACAGCTGGAAGGAGCGCTGCAAAATCTGTCTCAAACATCTTCTGCCGATTCTCCAGCTCCTGCCGCTGTCCAGCGGCAGGAAAACCATCCGCCGTCACACCCGCAGGATTTTACCGCTGCACCGGAAAATACTTCTGGAATGGACCTGAACAGCCTGTTATCCAATCCCGCATTGCTCCGAACCCTGTCCAGTGTCATGCAGGCGATGAATCAGCAGGGGCCGGAATATCTCTTCCTCAAAAGCCTGAAACCGCTCCTTCGTCCGGAAAAAGGTCCACGTGTCGATCAAGCCATGCAGATCATGCAGATGATTAAGGCATTGGAATCGGTAGACGGCAGCGGGCTTTCAGCACTCACCGGGCTGCTCGGCGGACATTCATAATTTTATCCCAATCGAAAGGATGACCAAGAATGGCCTATCGCGAATACAGCCCCGAGGAACTCAGGCAGATGCAGCTGGAAGCGGCCCAGAGAGTTCGTGAAATGCAGCGGCAGGCACGGGAACGGTTGGAAGGGTCACAGCAGGCTTATTCCAGCCAGTCCGCATCCCCTGCCCCGTCCAGGCCAGCTGCATCATATACCCGGGATGAACAGCCGACTCGTCAGCATACATCATCTCCGGCACCAGACTATTATCAGCAGCCTTCCCAACCAGCCACCCGGCACCGAATGCCATCCAATGATCTTTTTGGGCTGTCCGGGCTGATGGGAATAGATGGGGACAGGCTGACAATCCTGCTGCTGACATTGCTGCTGTCCTCTCAGGGACAGTGTTCACCGGGACTGATGGCAGCTCTGTTCTGGCTGATGGCAGACTGAGCACCGAAAAAGATTAGCAGAAAATTCATTGAAAACTGCATTTGGGTCATTGAACCGGGAATCGAAATATGTTATAATAACAGTACAGATTTAGCCCCACACTGGATCTGACTTTTGTTTATAATGGAGGAATATCCAAATGGCAAACAGAATGATCTTAAACGAAACTTCCTATTTCGGCGCGGGCTCCATCTCGGCAGTCGTCGACGAAGCCAAAGCAAGAGCTTTTAAAAAGATTCTGGTCGTTACTGACCCCTCTCTGGTCAAATTCGGCGTATCTACTAAAGTAACCGCTCTGCTGGACGAGGCCGGGATTCCTTACGACATGTATACCGATATCAAGGCGAACCCCACAATCGCCAATATCCAGAACGGTGTCGCCAAGTTTAAAGAAGCTGGTGCTGATGCAATCGTTGCAATCGGCGGCGGTTCTTCGATGGATACCGCAAAAGGTATTGCTATTATTATTGCAAATCCTGAATATGCAGATGTTGTATCGCTGGAAGGCGCAGTTGCTACCAAAAACAAGTGTGTGCCGATTATCGCTGTTCCCACAACAGCTGGTACCGCTGCTGAAGTAACCATTAACTATGTTGTCACCGACGTTGAGAAAAAACGTAAATTTGTCTGCGTTGACCCGCATGATATCCCTGTTGTCGCCATCATCGACGCTGATATGATGAGCTCGATGCCCAAGGGCCTGACTGCATCCACCGGTATGGACGCTCTGACCCACGCAATCGAAGGCTACATCACCAAGGGTGCATGGGAAATGACCGATATGATGCATCTGAAAGCTATCGAGATCATTGCAAAATCCCTGCGCGGCGCCTGCGAAGGAACTCCCGAAGGCCGTGAAGGTATGGCACTGGGTCAGTACATCGCCGGTATGGGCTTCTCTAACGTTGGTCTGGGCATTGTCCACTCGATGGCACATGCTCTGGGCGCTGTTTACGATACCCCTCATGGTGTTGCAAACGCAATCCTGCTGCCGACCGTCATGAAGTACAACGCTCCTGCTACCGGTGAAAAATACCGCGAGATTGCACATGCAATGGGCGTTGAAGGCGTTGACCAGATGACTCAGGAAGAATACCGTGCCGCTGCCTGTGAAGCTGTTGCACAGCTGTCCAAAGACGTCGGCATTCCTCAGGATCTCAAGGGCATTGTCAAAGAAGAAGACATCGACTTCCTTGCACAGTCTGCAATGGATGACGCATGCCGTCCCGGCAACCCGCTTGATCCTACCAAAGAAGATATCATTGCTCTGTACAAATCGCTGCTGTAAGCAGGTACAGGCCAGCATCAGGTCTTAGAATAACATTAACCGCCGGTTATCAGCCGGCGGTTTTCTTTTTATCTATGCTATCAAAAAATAAAAAGAGCAGGTGACAAACTCACCCGCTCTTATTTACATGTTTATCAGGTAAACGACTGGGTACCATCCGCAGTAGTCGGAACGCCTTCAGCCGTTCCCGGTTCGGAAGAATAGCTGCTGGTATCGCTGTTTCCAGTATCTACTCCCAGTATAACATCGACCGAATAACTCGCCTGATTGTCAGAAGAACCACGGACAAAGGTAATTTTCAGGGTATCTCCCGGCTTTTTACCATCCAGAATCGTCTTGATCGCCTCTTTGGAAGTGACCGATTTGCCATCCATTTCGGTGATAATATCTCCGGCCCGCAAACCCTTGGCATAAACGTCCATTGTCACATCTACGCTATACACCAGCAGTCCCGGTGTATATCCGGACATGGCACCAACCACTTCACTGATCGGATAGTAGGTAATTCCCAGCTTAACCCGTCCAGTTACATAACCGTACTGAATCAGATCCTCTACAACAGGAAGTGCATCGTTAACCGGTATTGCAAATCCAATTCCGTCATAAGACGAGGAAGACAGCCGGCTGGAATTGATTCCAATTACCTGACCATATTCATTAATCAGTGGTCCACCCGAGTTACCGGGATTGATTGCAGCGTCTGTCTGGATAACCTCCATACTGATAGATTCACCGGTTTCCAGCGTAACAGAAATCGTACGATCCAAGCCCGAAACAATTCCTCTTGTTGTGGAGCCTGCCAGATTCAACCCGGCCGGATTGCCGATTGCGACAACCGGCTCGCCAACTTTCAGCTGGTCAGAATCTCCCAGTTCCGCAGCAGTCAGATTTTCCGCGTCAATTTTGATAACCGCAAGGTCAGTTGAAACGTCACTGCCGATCAGCTGTGCGGCATATTCCTCATTGTTATCCAGGACAACTACCAGATTGGCAGCGCCGCTGATTACATGTGCATTGGTCAGGATATATCCGTCGCTGGAAACGATAATACCGCTCCCGGAAGAATCCGCCGTCAGCGAGTTTTCCGCAGAATAATTCAAAATGCCTACTACCGAAGGCCGGACCTTTTCATGTATCTGCGTAGTCGTCAGCTTGCCGTCACTGCTGATATAGGTATCCTCCTCTGCATGAGAGGTGATATTCAGCTCAGGTACTTCGATTTCATCCTGATCGGGACGCTGCATCGAAGAACTTTCCGAAACCTCTGAAGAGGTTTCCGTCGTTACCGAAAGCTGAGATTCAAGCGGCTGCTGGGATGATACAGTTAGACCCAGCAGTACAGTCGTTGTGATAACCAACAGCACGGTGACAATAATCGCAAAAACCTTTATACCATTTCTTCCACGTGCACTGGTGCCATTTGGATTATAGGAAATCCGGTTGTAATCCTCATAGCTGTAACGGTATTCACCATTTTCATTCATCCCATATTCGGGAGGCCGGTTGTGCTGGTTCCCGGTGCCAGGCTGATTTCCATCCTGCCAGCCAAAGCTGCGGGAATTGCCCTGTGCGTCATAGGAACCGGTAAAGCCTGATGATGATTTTATGGCAGAACATGAGGAAAAAACGCCTCGTTCGGAATATGAAAAAACAGACCATCAGGTTGATGAAAACGGATGTACCTATCATAGCGGCCGGGTAGAAGACTGGAATCGTTCATCTTC
>DVLW01000194.1 GCA_018715285.1 Candidatus Faecivivens stercoripullorum
CGGTCAAACAACTGCCGGGAATGGTCTTTCTTGACAACCATCAGCGGCGCTGTTTCAACAATCTCATAGGTCGTAAACCGTTTACCGCAGGACAGGCACTCCCGTCTGCGGCGAATCTTTTCATCATCTTCGGTCGGTCGGGAGTCAATTACCTTACTTTCATTATAGCCACAGTAGGGGCATTTCATCTTCCATCAATCCTTCCCGGCAGTTTCTCTTTCATTTATCATAGCATAATCATGCCAAAAATACAAGTGATTCCCATTATGTTTTGGGGAATTTGTGTTGAAATGTGGATAGTTTTTCGGCTAAAATATTCTGATTGCAGGTCAAGTGGTAAAATTTTTGCGGATTTACTTGCTTTGTTCATTTGATTGTGCTATCATATCTTTCATGAACATGGAAAGGATGTCTTTTATGCAATTGACCAAACGGGATTTTACCCTTTTGACCCACCTGCTTTATCATAAGGATGAAAAATTAACCCAGCGCAGTATCTCTGCTGATACCGGTTTTTCGCTCGGCGCTGTTAACCAGCTGCTGACCCGTGCACTCGCTGATGGCACCGTATCGGCTGACGATGAAAACGGTTACCGGTTGACTGATGAAGGGTTTTCTGCATTGCAGCCATATAAGGTCAAACGCGCTGTTATCATGGCAGCCGGTTTCGGTTCAAGGCTGATGCCAATTACACTCAATACGCCCAAGGCTCTCATCCGTATCCACGGCCGGCCGATGATTGAAACGATGCTGGACGCGATTGTCGCGGCTGGGATTCCGGAGATTGTCATCGTGCGTGGATACCTTGGCGAACAGTTTGACGTACTGCTCAAAAAATACCCGATGATTCGTTTTGTCGAGAACCCGGATTATCAGGAAATGAACAATATTTCCTCGGCAATGAAGGTCAAGGAACTGTTCGGCAACGCATATGTTCTGGACTCTGACCTCTATCTGCGCAACCCTTCCCTTATCCGTCCGTATGAATACTGTGCTTCCTACGTTGGCGTGCATATGGATCAGACCGACGACTGGCGGCTGATCGTCAAAAACGGGCTGATTACCGGTATGAAAATCGGCGGCAAGGACTGCTACCATATGTACGATATCACCTTCTGGACAGAAGAAGACGGTAAGAAAATGGAACAGCTCCTCCCTGTCCTCTTCAATTCGCCGGGTGGCAAACAGTGCTACTGGGATGATGTGCCGCTCACCCACTTTAACGACCAGTTCCATATCGAACCGCGTCCATGCAATGAAGGCGACATCATTGAGATCGATACCTTGTCGGAACTGATGCAGCTTGACCCGGTTTATAAAATGCCGTAAGGAGTGATTTTATGTCTGCTGAACAGATTATTCAGGCTGCCGCTGACGAATTGTCCGCTTTGCCGTTTGTCCGCGCGGTTGTGCTGGGTGGTTCAAGGGCAACCGGTACTGCAACTGCTGGCTCAGATATCGATATCGGCATTTATTATGATGCACCTGCTGATTTTGATGCCCTTTGCCGGATTGCTGCAAGGCTTGACGATGCCCATCGGGATAACCTCGTCTGTTCAGAAGGCGGCTGGGGTGATTGGGTCAACTGCGGTGGATGGCTGACGGTGGACGGAATTGCTGTCGACCTGATTATGCGGGATTTTAACAGGGTGTCTCAGGTCTGCGCTGACTGCGAAAACGGCGTTTTCTCAACCAACTACCACACCGGTCATCCACACGCTTTTCTCAGTGTCATCTATCGGGGTGAGCTTGCACGGTGCAAGGTGCTGTATGCACGGGACGACGCATTTTTACAGCTCAAAAAGCAGGCGGAGATTTACCCTGAACCGCTTCGAGAGGCGATTATATCCTTTTTCTCATTTGAATCGGGCTTTTCCTGCTCACTTGCTGAAAAAGCTGCTAAAAACAGCGACCTTTACTATCTGCATGGACATCTTTTCCGTTCGGTATCCGCCTGCAATCAGGTGCTGTTCGCCCTGAACCGGGTGTATTGCCTCAATGAGAAAAAAGCTCCGGCACAAATCGCACAGATGCCGCTGGCACCGGAAAATTATCTCGAAAGAGTCAATCAGATTTTCTCACTGCCGCCGCTTGAGGCTGTTGCTATGCTTTCGGAAATCTGCGGCGAAGTCCAGAGATTGTCAGAAGCTGCACAAGAATAACCCATCTTATTGATTTTGCTGAATATGATGTTATGACGGTACAACCTTGATCGGTTGTACCGTTCAGTCTGTCGAGAAACGCAAGTTTAAGCGAAAGCTGAACTTGCGTTTCTTTGCATTTGTGTGAAAAAGAAACCAAACAGTTGGAAATAAGGAACACAAAGTCCCTCCTTCCACTTCCAATTTGCCAGCTTTTTGAGATTCATGGCAGCAAATTTAAGCTTCACCCAGTTTGTTACTTGAGCGAGGCCTCGGTGAAGCATTCACTGCCTTCAGATTCCGGTTCTGCTGTGCAGTCTCAAAGCTGAAACTGCCGGCATTTCATATAACAAAATCCCGTCTGGCTTCTGTAATAAAACCAGACGGGATTTTTTATCGGTGTTTATAATCCGTGCACAAATTACAGGGTGACGATCTCGCCCATAACGTTGCCAGCGCAGCCAGCAGCGTTTGCTTCGTCAGTGTCGATGTGCATTGCCAGTGCGTAGCTGCTGCTGACGCGGCAGACAACATCACCGAATACCAGGCTTCTGCCGTTGGTGTTAACTTTAACCCAGACGACGTCTTTATCCTTGATGCCCATCTCTTCAGCATCAGCAGGAGTCATATGGATATGGCGTTTTGCAACGATGACGCCTTCCTTCAGCTCAACCTCGCCGCAGGGACCAACCAGCTTGCAGGGTGCAGAACCTGCAACGTCGCCGGACTCACGGACAGGAGGAACTACGCCCAGTGCACGGGCATCGGTGAAGGAAACTTCGATCTGGTCAGCAGATCTTTCCGGACCGAGAATAGAACATTTCAGAGAACCTTTGGGGCCAACAACAGTGACCTTCTCTTCGCAGGCAAACTGGCCGGGCTGAGAGAGGTTCTTTTTGTTGTGCAGAACAGCGTCGGCACCGAACAGGGTTGCCAGGGTTTCCTTGGTAACATGAACGTGTCTTGCGGAAGTTTCAACAATAAACTGTTTGGACATAATAATGACATTCCTTTCTGTTTTTCGGGAAGAAAATTCCTTCTCACTAGTCTTATTATAAAACTATTTGTTCAAAATTGCAAGGACATCTTTCCATTTTCGTATATCCGGTAATTATTTGAGATTGCATCCGATCTGTTCGACCAGCTGATCGACCGTTATCCGGCCGCTTGCCAGTATTTCTTCGATTGGCGGTTCACCGCGCAGGTTGGGCAGATTCTCCCAGTATCGCGCTGCAAGCCTCAGATTTTCCACATGGTCGGTCAGTGCATCAAAACAGTTGTTCGCATCGCCTGCGAAACTGTTTCCTTCAATCTTCAGGCGGACAATCGAAAAGGTCGGCCGTCCCCATCCGACAAACCACTCCGCCCACTGGCGTGCTTCTTTCAGACCACGGGATACATACAGGCAGCACATCCTTGATGGATATTGGTCATACTGCTGCTGCCGGACCTGTTCCAGTGCCAGTTCACGAAGTGCTACCCGGGTATGATGTTCCAGCTGATTTGCATCATATCTGTCGGGATCTTTCCAGATTGCTTCCACTTCTGTGCGTTTCTCCATCACCCGGTGATATACGCCATTTGGATGACCGGCATCCATCAAAATCTGCTGACCGGGTTCCATCGGACGTTCGGTCACAACATGATAAGCATAAAATACTTCGTTCATCTGTCTCTCCCTGTTTGATGACGGCACCACAAACTCAGTGCAACACAATCGGGATTGTTATTTTAAATCCGGTCAAACCGCTATATCAAAGCCGCCGGTGTAGAAAGGCTGGCGATAAACTGAAGTACAGTTCTCCCAGCACTTTTACCGCAGCTGAACACGACGGATTCCGGTGCACAGGCCATTTTTGGCAAGGTCGAGGATGACACCTTCCAGCTTGCAGTCCCCTTCCGGTACATGGAATCGAGTCGGCAGATGGGTGGTCATCTTGTGCACGATGTCCTCCGGGCTGGTGCCCAGAATCGAACGTACCGGACCGGTCATCCCCAAATCAGAAATATATCCGGTTCCCTTTTCGAGAATCTGTTCATCCGCCGTCTGGACATGGGTATGTGTCCCGACGACCGCTGAAACTCGTCCGTCCAGATAATACCCCATCGCCATCTTTTCACCGGTCGCCTCGGCATGGAAATCGACAATCGTATAGGTTGCCGGATGCTCGCGGATAATCCGGTCGACCGTCTTAAACGGGTTGTCCAGCGGTTCAAGATAAACCAGACCCAGTACGCTGATGACCAGCATCGTATAACTGCCGCCATCCAGCACAAACCAGCCTTTTCCATACGGGCAGTCCGGATAGTTCGCAGGCCGGAGAAGATTGGGATGATCGGGCAGATAATCGTAAATCTCGCGCCGTTTGAATGAATGGTTGCCGCCGGTCAATACGTCTACTCCGCTGTCAAACAGGTGCCCGGCAGAAACCGGCAGTACACCATTGCCGACTGCTGAGTTTTCACCATTGGCAATGACGACATCGATCTTCTCCGCACGTTTGAAAGCAGGCAGCTTTTCCCGGACAAAATTGCATCCCGGCGCTCCGACTACATCCCCGATTACCAGTACCCTCATTCCTGACCTCCGTCCGCTTCGTTTATATCCTGCTGTTCGTTCTCCTGACGGATGCTGTCCCGCAGGGCAATCAGTTCACTTTCGGTAAACTGGTATTTCTTTTCGCAGAAATGGCAGCAGACCTCTGCGCCGTGGTCTTCACGGATGATTTCATCCAGCTCTTTTTCTCCCAGTGAACGCAGCATATCTTCGGTTCTTTCGCGCGAACAGCCGCAGCGGTATACCGGCAGGTATTCGTCCAGAATATCCGGCTCCAGTCCGTCCAGCAGTTTCATTACAATATCCTGCGGCGTCATACCGTCCCGAATCATCGACGAAACAGGCGGCAGATCTTTCAGGTTCTCTTCCAGACGGTCAATGACTGCGTTGTCTGCAAAGGGAAGCAGCTGCACCAGGAATCCGCCCGCTGCCTGTACACTCAGATCAGGGTTGACCAGCACGCCCAGTCCGCAGACGGTCGGTGTCTGTTCGGAAGTCGCGTAATAGCTGGTGATGTCCTCGGCAATCTCACCCGAAACAATCGGTACCTGACCGATATACGGTTCTTTCAGTCCCATCTCGCGGATGATCGACAGGGTTCCGTCCCGGCCGACTGCACCGCCGACATCCAGCTTGCCCATCTTGTTGAGCGGCAGCTCGACAACCGGATTGGTCACCGATACCTTGACATTTCCCTGTGAATCGGCAACCGCCAGCAGTACCCCGGCAGGTCCTCCGCCATCCAGACGCAGTGTCAATGTATCTTTCTCCGCCTTGAGCAGCACGCCCATCATCGAGGCTGCTGCTGCAAGACGACCGGCAGCGGCTGTTACAACCGCCGAAGTCTGATGCACCTGTTCAATACGGGTGACGATATCAGTTGCTGAAATCGCCATCGCCATCGCTGAACCATCGCGCGAAAGCGCTCGGGTAATTCTTCCCATCTTGTCAATCTTCCTTTCTAAACCACAAAAGTGAACAGCGGTTATTCTGTCCGCTGTTCACTCATATGCCCGGCAGATACCGCCATGAAAATGCGATACCTGCCGGAACTGTTCTTTTTTTATATTATCATGCGTGTTTGGCCACGTAAATCAGCCGCTGGGAATCTTCACGCGGCGGATCAAAACTGTCGGCGTGATAAACAGCACAAAGTTTCAGACCATGCTTTTGCAGCGACGCGGTGATCTGCTCATGGGTATATCCCCGTTCGGCAAAATGGTCTTCCATCCGGGTATAGGCTCCGTCCTCGTCCTGAACAAAAATGTCCAGATCCATCTCGGTCAGGTACCCTTCGCCCGGTGTGTTCTGCCAGACACAGTAGATATCATCCAGATCATACACAAAAGTATTCCCGGCCAGTATCCGCTCATGCTTGTACACGCTGTTGACGTCAAAAACAAAGACGCCGTCCTTTTCCAAAAACAGCGCCGCACGTTCAATCGCACGGTCAAAATCCGCGTACTCGGTCAGATGATTGAGCGAGTCCAGCGTCGAGATGATGACATCCACCTTTCCCGGCAGATCAAGTTCGGTCATGCTCTGTGCAACATAGACAATGTCCGCACCCGACTGCATCCGCTTGTTCATCGCCTCGGTCAACATCTCATAAGAATCGTCGGCACCCATGACGTCATACCCGAGTCCGGCCATCACTTCACACATGCTTCCCGTTCCGCAGCCCATGTCCAGCAGAACGCCCTTTTTCCCGCCATGACGGCGGATACATTCGTCAAAGTACCGTCCACGCGCCGGGTAATCAATCTCCAGCGTCAGCCGGTCATATACGCCGGCAAAGCTGACATATCCGCTCAAAGAGACCCTCCCTTACTGCTCTTTTTCCGCGTCCAGGCGGTCAAATACCACCTTGTATCCGTCGCAGCCATAATCCAGCGATCTCTTGACGCGGGAAATGGTCGCGGTGGATGCTCCGGTCGAAGAGACAATATCCGAATAGACCTTCTTTTCACTGAGCATCCGTGCAACCTGAATCCGCTGGGACATTGCCTTCAGTTCGGGTACGGTGCAGAGATCTTCAAAAAAATTATAGCACTCTTCCATCGTCTGTAATTTGAGAATCGCCTCAAAAAGAAATTCCACATTCAATTCGCGCAGCTTTTCGTTCATCGACAGACCAATCCTTTCCGTATCGTTTTTTCTTCTCTATTATCTACCGGTGGAGAACACCGTGTTCTGATTGTATTTTAATACTTCACAATATGAAAGTCAAGGGCTTTCCGGAAACTTTCGTCTGTGAAAGTAAAATTTAAAAAATTCCGTCATTTTGACGAATCTTTCCGAAGCAATTTGTCATTTGAGACGAAATGTGATATAATATCATCGAAAACCCTGTTTCGTGTGTCCGCAGTGGTTGTCCCTCTGCCGGATACTATTCCTGATGGAGGCGGTTGCTGCTATGTTTACCGGTAAAATCCTGATCGATGCCGATGCCTGTCCGGTTAAACAGCTGGTCAGGGCTGAGGCACAAAAACGCGGTATCCCGCTGATTATGGTCGCCGATGACAGCCATCTGCTTCAGGATGACTATGCTACGGTCGTGACGGTCAGTCAGGGCGCAGATGCCGCTGACTATAAGCTGATCGGGTTGGCCGCTCCGGGTGACCTGGTGGTTACACAGGACTATGGCGTCGCGTCGATGGCGCTCGGAAAAGGCGCTGCCGCAATCAGTAATGAAGGGCTGATCTTTACTGCCGATAATATCGACCGGCTTCTCTTTGAACGGCATATCAGAAGAAGACTGCGGCAAACTGGCAGAAAGTCGCCTAAAAACCGTCCGCGCAGTCCGGCTGACAACCAGCGTTTTTTGCAGGCGCTGATTTCTATTCTGGAACAGGATACAAATTCGATTGAAAAGGAGGTTCACGCTCTATGACCCAGCAGCAGATCGAACGCATCAATGAACTGGCCAAAAAGAAAAAAACTGTCGGTCTGACCCCTGATGAAGAAGCTGAACAGCTTCACCTCAGACGGGAATATATCGACAGCTACCGTGCAAACCTGCGCGCTCAGCTGGATAATACCGTCATCGTTGAGCCTGACGGTACCCGGCATAAACTGACTAAAAAGGACAACTGACGCAAAAATTCATGACCGCTCTTCCCGCGGCCGGAAAAGAAAGGACACTAATAACTATGCTGAAAGACCACGCGATTATCTTTGATCTGGACGGAACCCTTCTGGATACCCTTGACGACCTCACCGCCAGCGTTAACGCTGCCATGGCTGCATGTGGACTCCCTCCTCACAGCCGGGACGAGGTACGCAATTTCGTCGGCAACGGCGTTATGCGGCTGATCGAACGGTGCGTTGAGGGCGGTCAGGAAAACCCGCAGTTCAAAAAGGCTTACGGTGCTTTCCGCCTGCATTATGCAAGCCACTGCCAGGAACACACCGCGCCGTATGAAGGCATTATCCAGATGCTGGGCAAGCTGAGAATCCAGGGCGTACCGGTCGCTGTCGTCTCCAACAAGTTCGACGCCGCTGTCAAAAAACTGTGCGACGCTTATTTCAGCGGCCTGGTTCCGGTCGCCATCGGCGAAAAAGATGGTATTAACAAAAAACCCGCTCCCGATACCGTGCTTGCTGCCCTCAAACAGCTGAAAATGCCGGTTGAATCGGCTATCTATGTCGGCGACTCTGAAGTCGATATCCAGACCGCTCACAATGCAGGTACCGGTCTGATCTCGGTATGCTGGGGATTCAAGACACGCGAATTTCTGACCGAGAATGGCGCTGGGAAAATCGCAGAAACTCCCGGTCAGCTCTACGACATGCTGGTCGAGACTGCCGCTGAAATGGAAAAGACCGGCGCTTGATTACAGCCCCTTAGCTGATAACTAACAGAAAAGCTCCCGTGATTCGGATAAAACCGTTTCATGGGAGCTTTGTTGTTTTTGATGTCATCTTAACCGGAATACTTTTTCAGCCATTGCCAGCGTTTCTGCGGCTGTTCTGGATTCATCCCGCATAATTACATGAAATCCTGAATGCAAAAACTTATTGTAGTTTTCCTC
>DVLW01000195.1 GCA_018715285.1 Candidatus Faecivivens stercoripullorum
CAAATGAATCGAGTTCCCCGTTATAGACAAACAACGCCGACCGTTTATGCGATGGAATCATGGCGGTTAATTTAGCATAGTCTGTCACGCCAAATAAAAAACCTGCGATGGGAAACAGAATAAACAGCCAGATGACAACAAAACTTTGCTGTTGCTGTTCCGGAAGATTTATGCTGCGTATCGCCGATAAAATGGAAAACAGCGTAAATCCTCCAACAAAGATGGTAGAATTCCTTTGCATATCGGGTTACCTCAGGGATTGATTACAATTGACTGTACGAAAGACTGTGCGTCTGCCTGCGTCATGCCGGTATCGGTATCGCCTGAAGACCAGGAGTAGCTGTATTCGCCGTCTGTCCAGGTCAGCAGGGTATAGGCGTCTTCCGAATTACCTTTCATTGTCAGAGAAATATTGTTGACTGTCTGAACAACGGAGCAGGGATACTGGTCATAATCGCCGC
Organism: Candidatus Faecivivens stercoripullorum; assembly: GCA_018715285.1. Classification (GTDB taxonomy): domain Bacteria; phylum Bacillota; class Clostridia; order Oscillospirales; family Ruminococcaceae; genus Faecivivens; species Faecivivens stercoripullorum. Next base: position 462 of record DVLW01000195.1, read on the forward strand.
TGATGTCAGCTCCCCATTCAGAGGTTCTGGCCATCCGGTAACATTGTCCGTTTTCCCACGAAGCCTGGAAGAGACTTCCATCAATCAGTGACAGGCTTGCACCTGTCAGATCAGGAGAAACAATGCTCCATCCCAGTACTGCTTCCGCATCTTCGGCAGAAGAACAGGATGTTGACGGATTTACAACCGCAGTACCGCTTCCGGAAACCGGTGCAGTCGTATGACTGCCGACGGAACCGGCCGTGTCTGGCTGGTCAGAAGCGGGCGCTGTTACGCCTGATGTTTCCTGCGGAATAACCGAATTGAAAGCGGCTTGAGAGGAACCATCGTTTTCTTCACCAGCTGTTCCGGCAGTGGTGGAAGAACTGTATACTTTACTGTTGTCGGTATCCGTATGGGAGGATTCAACCGCAGGTTCAGATGTGCCAGAAGATGACATTTTCTCTTTAGGACTGACAGTCTGTTCTGAAGCTGTTGCAGAATCAGCTTGCTGGGATGATGGAGCAGCAGCTTCTTCTGGCTGCGCCGCTTCTTCAATTTCTGCCGATTCACTCTGGGCGGACAAACTGCCGTCCCCAGAAGTTTCTCCGCTTTGCTGGCCTGCGTCAGCCGACCCGGTTTCAGGAGAACCGGCAATAGCAGAACTGTCTGCCCCAGAATAAGCTGCAGTAGATGCAGTTGACTCGTTGCTGATACTCAGATTCTGGGATTCGGTGACAAGCCAGCCGCGTGCAGCCAGTACAATTGTCAGACAGGCGGCAGCACAGGCGGTGGTACGGACAATCTTTATCCAGCGTGGTTGGATCTTTTTATCCTGTAGACGCAAAATTCTTTCTCTCAACTCAGGCGATACAGTGATCGGTTCCATCGCCTGCTTATACGCCGACGAAAAACGCCGGACCTCAGATTCAGTACAATCGCTCTTCCCTTTATGGTTAGAGTAATTATTCAAAATTCCAACCTTCCTTCAAAGAGTCTTTTAGCATAGCCCGTGCCCGGTAAAGAAGGGAACGGACGGTGGATTCTTTTTTTCTCAGGATTGCGGAGATCTGGGAGATGCTGCAATCCTCATAGTAAAACAGGTGAATGACTTCCTGATATTTCTGTGGAAGCTGCATAACAGCAGTCATCACGCCGGATTCGTCTTCCAGCACAGAATCCCACTGTTCAACAAATGCTGTCTCGGAAATCGCCTCGTCCAGTTCCTTGTGACGCCGCCAGGGTGAACGCAGACGGTTACGACAGATGTTGATGGTGACACGGATCAGCCATGCTTTTTCATGTTCACCGCTTTCAAACCTGGGATGATGTTCGATCAGTTTAACAAAGACATCCTGTAAGACATCTTCGGCATCTTCCCGGTTTTTCAGGCAGGAGAACGCCAGGCGCAGGATCATATCGCCGTATTGATCCAGTGTTGCTTCCAGTGTTTCATTCGCGCACAATGAAACCCCGTTCATGATCCCTCTCCTTTCATAATATAAAACACGCGGGATACGGGAAAAGTTGCAAAATTGGGATAAAAACTTTTTTATCCTGTCGGGTAGGTTCGATATCGGACAGGGTATATGTATTTCTTATTATTTTAGCACAGCAGCTATGGTTTGGCAATGGATTTTACCTGTGATGAAAACATTTAATATTTTAGCAGGATGCCGTTTCCCAAAAATTCCTGCGCTTTATGACTCAAAAGCGATAAGTTGTCGTTGAATTTCCCTGCCGGGTATGGTAAAATAGAAACTATACAGAATAAACAGAAACTGGGGCGGGCGTCGTCCCGGAATAATCAGGAGATTTTACTTCATGCAAGAAAATTTTGATTTTATCGCCCTTCGTCAGAAAGCTCTGGAACGGCGTTTTTCCAATTTGAACCCGATGCAGCGGGAAGCGGTTTTTCAGGTAAATGGTCCGATTCTGATTCTGGCTGGTGCCGGCAGCGGAAAGACTACGGTTGTTATTAACCGTATTGCTGGAATGGTTAAGTTCGGCGACGCCTACAACAGCGCTTATATCCCGTCTGACCTGACAGAGGATGCATGCAGGGCATTACAGGCTTATGCCGATGGTACGGCAGATCTGTCGGATGATGAACTGGCGGAAATTTTTGGGGTATATTCCATCCGTCCCTGGAATATTCTCGCTATTACCTTTACCAATAAGGCGGCTAAGGAACTGCGGGAACGTCTTTCCCGGATGCTGGGAGAAGAAGCGGAGGATGTATGGGCTTCTACTTTCCATTCCTGCTGTGTTCGGATTCTGCGGCGGGATATTGAAAAGCTGGATACGGCGTATACCCATTCGTTTGCAATTTATGATACCGATGATGCTGCACGGGTTATCCGTGACGCAATGAATGAACTGAAAATCGATGATAAGATGTTCAAGCCCAAGGCTGTGCTGGGTGAAATCAGCCGTGCCAAGGATGAACTGCTTTCACCGGCTGATTACCTGACAAAGGCTGGCAGTGATTTCCGTCAGCAGCAGATTGCGAAAATTTATGATGCTTATACCCGTCGGATGCGTGCTGCCAACGCATTGGATTTTGACGATATCATTATCAAGACGGTTGCTCTTTTCCAGCAGTGCCCTGAGGTGCTGGAATACTATCAGAACCGCTGGCGGTATCTGATGGTGGACGAGTATCAGGACACCAACCATGCCCAGTATATGCTGGTCAGCTTACTGGCTGCAAAGAGTCAGAATCTGTGCGTAGTTGGTGACGACGACCAGAGTATCTATAAATTCCGTGGTGCAACCATCGAAAATATTCTCTCGTTTGAAAATCAGTTCAAAAATACGGCTGTTATCCGTCTGGAACAGAACTACCGTTCTACCCAGACCATTCTGGATGCCGCAAATGAGGTTATTCAGCACAACGTTGGAAGAAAAGGTAAAAACCTCTGGACTGATAACGGTGCCGGTGAAAAGATTCGCCTTGAAAAAGTGCAGAATGAACGGGAAGAGGCCAAGTTTATTGCAGATACCATTGAAGAGGATGTCTCAAAGGGTATGCGGTATGGAGATCATGCCGTTTTGTACCGTATGAACGCTCAGTCGTCGGTCATCGAGCAGTATTTCATCAAAGCAGGTATTCCTTACCGGCTTTTTGGCGGAACCAAATTCTTCGAGCGCAAGGAAATCAAGGATATGGTCGCTTATCTGTCGATCATTATCAATCCTTCGGATACTGTCCGGCTTTCCCGTATTATCAATGAACCTAAGCGCGCAATCGGCGATGCGACGGTCGCAACGGTAATGAACATTGCGGTTCAGGCAGATATCCCAGTGTTTGAAGTGCTTCGTCATGCGGACGAGTATGGCGCACTGGCGCGTAAATCGGTGCATCTGATGCAGTTTGCTTCGATGATTGAATCGTTCCGGGATGCGGCACTGAATCTGCCGCTGGATGAACTGCTCGATCGTGTAGTCGAGGAGACCGGATATGCAGCCATGCTCAAGGCTCAGGGCGATGAAGGCGCAACCCGTATGGAAAACATCGGTGAGCTTAAATCGACGATGATGAAATATCAGCAGGAAAATCCGGAAGGAACGTTGGAAGGATTTTTGGAAGAAATCGCACTGTATACCGACCTGGATGACCTCAATGAACAGGATGACAGCGTCTTGATGATGACGATGCATTCTTCCAAAGGTCTGGAGTTCCCGGTTGTCTTCCTGCCGGGTATGGAAGATGGTGTTTTCCCATCAGTTCGCAGTATTTATGATCCTGTTGAACTGGAAGAGGAAAGACGGCTTTGTTATGTTGCGATTACCCGTGCCAAGAAGAGATTGTTTATCTCCCATGCGTATGAACGGATGGTTTTCGGAACGACAAACCGCAATCGTCTGTCCCGTTTTGTCGGGGAAATTCCGCCTGAAAAGATGGAACTGGTTGATACGACTGCTGCCAGAAGAGAAGCCTATCAGGCTCGTTTGCAGGCAAAACGTGAGGGCGGCCTGACAACCCCTGTCCCCAAGGCAACAACCCTTGTCGGCAGCGCACCCAAAACAGAACAGGCGGTTATCGATTATGGTGTCGGAAGCCGCGTGCGTCATAAAACATTTGGGGAAGGAATGGTGGTATCCATCCGCCCAATGGGAAAAGATTCGCTGGTTGAGGTAGCGTTTGACAAGGTCGGAACCAAGAAGATCATGGCTAACTTTGCCAAGCTCGAAAAAATCTGAGCTGGACGTAATACAGACAAGGGCATGGCAGCTTAAAGGTTTTCCCGGCTGTCAGCCTGGTGTCAGTTGTCCGAATAGTTCGGCATATTTTCCGGCGGCAGTTTAGAGCAGAAAGGGTGCAATTTTATGTACGAGGTTCTCAGTATTGGAGAAGCATTGATGGATTTTATACCGCTGAATCCGGAAAATATTGACGGACGGTCGGCGGAAGATTCCGAAGGTGCTGAAGAAAACAGTGTACCAGCCAATGTGCAGAATACTGCTCCTGTTTTTGAACAGACGGTTGGTGGCAGCCCGGCAAACGTCGCCTGTGCTCTGGCAAGACTGGGGGTAAAGACCGGTTTTGTTGGAAAAGTCGGCGATGATTCGATGGGACAGCGGGTCAAAAAGGTACTGGATGAATGCGGAGTAGATACCAGCAATATGATTCTGGATGCAGATCTGCGTACGCCGGTTGCTGTAGTACATCGTATGGATGGAAAAAAGACGTTTACTTTCTATCGTGGAGTACATACCGCGGATACCCATTTTGAAGAAGATGAAATCGATGACGAAATCTTTGATGACTGCAAGGTCTTTAATTTCTCGTCGTTTCCGCTGTCAAGAGAGCCCAGCCGTTCTACAGTTCTGAATGCGGTTGTCAAAGCTAAGGAGTCTGGCGCCCGGATTACATTTGACCCTAATATCCGTCTGAGCATCT
>DVLW01000196.1 GCA_018715285.1 Candidatus Faecivivens stercoripullorum
AGTTAAGTTTGCCTGCGGCAAGTGAAGTTGCTTTGCAGTGAAGTTGCTTCGCAGATATGGAAGTCGGCAGGTTTATGCGCACCCACTACCTACAGCACGTCGCCGCCAGGAGAATGCCACGCCTGCCAAAACCTATATCTTGCGGGGACTGCAAAAATGCAGTCCCCTTTTTATCTACAGCAACAAGGCGGTTCCGTTTTTGGAACCGCCTTTCATTATGCGAGGTGCAGGAATTACTGAACCCAGATACCCGCGGAATTGATGGTGTACCCGTCCATGGTGGTGTTGGTTGCCATAACGCCGGAGGAATAGAGGAAGTACCAGTCGCCATTCCAGTCAATCCACCTATTGGCAGCCATTTCTCCGGAGCCTGTCAGGTAGTACCAATTACCGGAAGTCTGAACCCAGGCATTGGCAGCCATAGAGCCGTCGCTTCTGAGGTAGTACCAAACGCCGTCAATAAACTGCCAGCCGGACGCCATACCGCCCCAGGGTTTGAGATAATACCATTTGTCATCGTCATCCTCAAACCAGCCGGTCCGCATTTGGCCGGTACCGACAAAGGCATACCAGACACCGTCGATCCTGACCCACTCATCCGCTGCCATCGCACCGGTATCCAGAGCAAACCAGTACCAGCTCCCATCTTCATCCTGATACCAGCCAGTAACCAGTTCGCCGCCAATATAAAGGAAGGTCTCCCCATCCCTGCGGATCCATTCCACCTCCGGCTCCACCGGTTCAGACGATTCAGACGGACGGACCGGAGTCGGAATAACTGGAATATATGTTTCGTTGAAGCGCCAGCCTGCATAGAGGGTAGTATTGGCGGTAAAGACCGTGTCGGTCGTGACCGGATAGCCTTCTGCGGTGTACCAGCCGGTAAAGGTGTAGCCACTCCGGGTCGCGTAAGGAAGGCTGGTCAGTTTACCGCCGACCGTCTGTGCCGAAGTATAGGCGGCATATCCGCCGTTCGGTTCAAAGGTAATCTGCCAGACACCTGCAACATCTGCCGTCTGATCAATCACCACCATATTTTCACTGCCTGCACCGTTGTGCGTCTCCAGATGCCCTTCCGTTCCGACAGAAACAGCAATTTCCGGACTCAGCACATGGTTTTGGATCTGTCCGTCCGTCCCGATATCCGCCTTAAGGACATACATCGAACCGGCGCCTGTACCGGTAAACGACACATTCCAGTCGATGGGGATATAGCAGATCTTCATATAATCGCTGCTTCCGCGCTCGGTTTCCAGTACATGGAAATACGGCTCATATCCTTTCTCGACAGTCTGTACACTATCTGCCAGCACAGCAATCTGTCTGCCGTTTTCATCCGTCACCGTTACCGTTACCGGGCAGGCGATCGTGATCACCTGGACATTCGGCCCGAGATTGACCGATCCGGTCGTAGGATCGTACGACAGGTTGACATTATGACAGTGGATGCCGGAGATCCGATCTTTTTCCATTTCGGCAATCACAATAGCGGTCGAACACCAGTTAGCCTCCTCGATCTTGTCCATCGTCCACGACAGGATGCTGTCCTGAGCTGCCTGCAGGCAGTAACCTTCAAACTCGATGCCAAAATCGCACAGCATCAGCGAACAGCAGCGCCACACGCGCACTGCCTCGTCAAAACAGAGCGCCCATTCAAAAGATTCCTCTGTATTAGTCTCAGATGCCAGCTGGCTGCCGAAATCGTCCGCAGCTGGAGTAATATAATTAATCAGGAAGAACAGATGATAGATCATCGAAGCCGCATAGGCGCGGTCATCAATTTCGGTCATACAGTCTACAAGAAACATGGTACCAGCTGCTGTCAGGCCAAGTGCTTTTCTGATTGTGTTGAGTTGGTTTGCAATCGGGATCAGGCTGATTAGTTTGTCCACGGCGGCCTCCGCAAAAGCACTTCCCAGATTTTCAATCCCCTGCTCCACAAACTGTCCGGCGACAGCTGCCGCGCCTTCCGCAGCCAGTTTGGTCTGATCCAAAAAGTTTTCGATAGCCTGCACCAGTGCCTGGCTGTAGACAATTTCATCCAGTCCGCCAGAATAGACGGGATTCCCGCCTGCATCTGTCCCTACTATACTGTGTGCATAGAAATAGATCTGCCTCAGAACTGTCTTAAAGGTCTCCGTTGCCATACAGTATGCATCATAGCTGGCGTAGTAGGTCATCATATCGGAAGCAGTGTCAAGAGTTGCCCCGAGAACTGCCCCCAGAACATCCGCCTTAATGCCATTTTTCCCGTTAAGACTCTCCAGAAATTCTTTCTGATTGTTTTGCTTCACATACTTGTCCACCACGACCGAACATTCCCCGAACAGCCGGGCAAATTCGTCCGGATCGTCCGATACTTTCATATGGTCGAGCGCACTCGCCAGTACGGCCCACTCCTCACGGAGCTGTTCAACAGATACCCCGGCGTTTTGTGCCATGTTCTTCAGGTTATTCAATCCATAATCACTCAGCCCCTTGAGCAGCTGAATGGTGTCATCCTTAAAATAGACCTGATACGTTTCCTCCAGAACTTCCTGATAATAGGAGCTGGTCACAATATCCGCCAGAATCAGCTCGTAATTGGAAATGAGCCCTTCACCAAAATTAAAATCCAGATTCAGCGCATCCGTTATGACCGACGCGGCATCATACGTCGTGCTGACCTTGTCGTTTGCGGCGTCCATCACGATATTTCCAAGCAGTTTATTGGTATTCCGAAAATCAACGCTGTCGGGCAGACCAATTTTCACGATTTCATTATCAAAACCGTCTTGATAATAAGCAAGATGTTCTTTTGTATACAGCTGCTTGAGCTGTTCCTGCGTAATATCCGTTGCAACGTCCCCAAAGGTAAATTCCAGGTCATTCGGGTCGATAACCTCATAATAACCGGCGTTTTGCAGATCTGTCAGCAGTCTCGCGGCAAAATCCTTCTTGCTGCCGGTCAGATCATGGAAAAATCCCAAGGTATACACACGATATTCTTCATCGAGCGTATCCATCTGCTTGTACAGCGCATTCGCATATTGATACCCCGTATTTTCACTCGTATATGGGCCGTCAGAATTCGTGGGTCCACGGGTTGGCAGTCCATCGGTCAGAATCAGCATATTTTTTACAGCAGCATCTGACTCCTGCAGCAGTTCGTCTGCCGCTTCAATACCACTATAAATATTTGTCCAGCTGCCTTCTCCATCCATTGAATTGATCGTATCGGTCAATACAGCAAGGTCTGCTGTAAAGGCCGTAGTTTTCACGATACCCGTATCATATACGACAATCGCAGCCCGGTTGGTTCCGGCCGCATTCAGGACAGATGTACAGAACTTGATGGCAGCTTGCTTTAAAGCCCGAATCGGTTCACCGTCCATACTGCTGGAATTATCCAGTACCAGCACCGTATCGCGCGATGGTTCTGCCGCGGACACCTCTGCCGCAAACACCTGGACAGGCAGCAGCATAACCGCCAGCACAATGCTTGTCAATAGAGACACAGCACGTTTCCATAGGGACATTTCAATTCCTCCTCAATCTGATTTCCGTGAGCCGGCTGTTTCACCAGCAGACTTTATTCACGGATTATTTATTTATTATATGCTTAAACGCGATAAAAGTCTATATTATTTATATAGATTTGGAAGAATTGACAGAAAATAATTTATTATTTGAGCAACATGATTAAACGCACCGTTTTCCTTGTCAACACGAGCGATGAGTAAAAAATATATTCCTGCTTTCGCACCATGCAACAACCGCCGCCACGAGAATGCCACGCCTGCCAAAAACCATATCTTGTGGGGATTGCAAAAATGCAGTCCCCTTTTTATTTTCCCCAAAAACGCGCTTGACAGAATGCTCCCATTACGGCGCACAAAAATTGAAAACCCCTTCCCAATTCGCACCAGTCGTGATAAAATAACCTTGTATGCGACAAAATTCACAGACAAGGAAGGATTCACAATGGAACTGAGTTTGCTGCTGCTGGAAAAGATACTGTCGATGGCAATGATGGTACTAATGGGATATGCTGTCGTACGGTTCGGCGCTATCGGCAAGGGTAAAACCGCACCGATTTCCAGTCTGACGCTGTACATCATCTGCCCGTGTATGATTCTGTCGGCGTTCCAGATCGAACTGAACCGTCAGCGGCTGGCAGGTCTGGGACTTGCACTGATCGCAGCGGTCGTGCTGCATGTCGTGTTCATTCTGCTGACACGGGTAATCGGTGATAAACTCGGGCTGGACGGCGTAGAACGCGCGTCTCTGATCTACTCCAACGGCGGCAACCTGATTGTACCGCTGGTCAGTTCGCTGCTTGGGGACGAGTATGTATTTTACTGCTGCGCGTTCATTGCATTCCAGACGATACTGGTATGGGTGCATCTGCCGCGGCTGCTGGTCAAGGGATACAAGCCAAATCTGCGCAAAATCCTCTGCAACCCGAATATTATCAGTATTGCGGCAGGACTGGTACTGTTCCTCAGCGGCATACGGTTTACTGGAATCATCGCCGATACGATTGATTCGGTGAGCGGGACTATCGGCCCGGTTGCGATGCTGATGATCGGTATGCTGATGGCGGAAGTCGACCTGAAACGGGTGTTTACCAACTGGAAAAGCTGGGTTGTGGCGTTTGGACGATTGATTGTATACCCGGTCGTCATGATTGGGGTTATACTGCTGACCGGTGTCACCCGGTGGATGCCTGGTGCGAGAGAAGTTTTGCTGGTCACGATGCTGGCAACCTGTGCGCCGATTGCGGTCAGTATTTCACAGATGGCTGACCTGTTCGGCGGCGACAGCGTCAAAGCAAGTGCCCTCAACGTCATGACAGTCATTTTCTGTATCGTCACCATGCCGCTTGTCATCGCACTTTATCAGCTCGTCTGCTAACACAGTGCCTGTGCTCCCAGTTCGCGATGGTCGCTCCTGCTTCGCAATCCGCTCGATTATGGAAATAACAGCCTGAGCGAACGCGGCACAGTGCCTGTGCTCCCTTGATGCCGACGTGATACCACGCTCCGAATGCTCAGCACTCGACGGCTTCGACCACGCTCGAGCGCAAAGAGATTGTGCGTACACACTCCCCGTCTGTTCACGCGAGCGCAGAGCGAGTGCCAAAATCACGCACAATGTGGGTACGATAATGACAAGAAGTTTAGGTCAAGCCTTTTCAAAGGCTTGCGGGTCCAGGGCGGCGCCCTGGGAAGCTACCGACACGCACGATCTAACGATTTGTTTTCGCCGTCACTAGCTCAGGAAGGGTATGGGAAAACCAAGCAAGGGGTGTCCCATGTGGGGAGGTGGGTTCGATGCCCACCTCCCCACTTTTGCGAGGACAGCACTACCGATTCCGCAGTCAGTGGAACTACGTGGGCCGGCACGGCGCTGACAAGTTTTCGACAAGTTACACCCGGGGACTGTCCGGTGGACAGTTCACGGCACACAAAGCCAGAGTGCCAATATTCGCGGCGGCCTCTCCTGCTTGCAACCTGCCGATTGCTATAATCCGCTCGGTCGTAATAGTAACAACCTTTGCGAACGCGGCACAGTGCCTGTGCTCCCAGGTTGACCCAGTGTCCGGGCAGACTTAGTGCCGATGTGATACCACGCTCCAAATGCTCAGCAACCCGAAATCACTCCCACGTTCAAACAGAGATTTTCGTGCCAATACCCGGCGGCTTTGGTTACGTCCAAATGCAAAGAGACTTTGCAAAATAGCAAACAAGCAACCAGCCTTATTCCCTACCCAGACTGCTTTACTCCGTCCGGGGTTTCAGGCGGCAGCAAATACTCGTCCGGCAGATCAAAACCACCCTGTGCAAATGCCTCGATATCGTAGCTGGGTTTTGAACGACTGCCGCTGCTGCCTGAAGCAAAACTGCCGGTATGTACAGACTTGTCCTGCTGCTGAGCCTTTGCGATATCTTCGCTCTCCCACTGGAGCAGGCGTGCGTAACAATCCGCCGGATGCTTGCCATGCCCTTTCATCCAGACTGATACCCGTTCGATCAGCTCGTCCCGGTTGCGTACCTCGCTTCCCAGTGCCTCATACTCGGCATCGGTCAGACGGATATTGCGAAATCGACCATACCGGCGGTATTTTTGCGCAGGCGCGTGGGTGTGGGCACAGCCCACACTCTTTTCATCTCGTTTTGTTTTATTTTGTTTTATTTTATTTAGTGGCGTTTCTGCTGCAAAATCGGGCGTTTCTGTTGCACAAACCGGGGTTTCTGCAACATAATCTATATTATTATCTGGCTGTGAAGTCTCGTCCGCAGGTTCAGAATATTTTTTTGCCCTGTCTGCCGCAGACCGTCCGGACGTTTCTTCATCCGCTGGCAGCAGCCAGTATTCATCATGGCGAATCTTTGTGCGGGCAGTGGCTTCCTTATACCGTCTCTGGATTGCGGCAGAAGTGATGACGCCCTGACTGAGCAGTTCATTGTCAAAAAGCCCGAGTTCACCGCAATAGCCGAGTATCTTGGAAAACTGTTCGGGTTCCGCCAGCCATTTACTGCCAATCAGCCGGATAATGCGGAGTGCCAGCATATCCTTTGACGAGAACCGCAAAAAATACCCTTCCTTATAAATAGCCGTCAGCAGAGCAGAATAAACGGTACAGCCGACCGGCCCGAACCGGTTCATGAGCAGCATGATGCGTTCATCGTCAAAGAAATCGACATCGACTGCGAAATAATGCAAACCCTTATTTGCAGGACGTGCCATTCAATCACCTCCGCGATTTGATGAAAACATATGTTCTATCCAACATCCAATAAAACCTTTCGCCGCAGCGAAAGTAATTCCCTATATATTTATTATACTGGAAATAACTGGAAGTGTCAAGAACATTTATTCTACACACTCCAAATCAGTAAAACATCCGAATTGAAAAACGAAGTCCGATATGCTATAATCTTTAGAAAATAACCATCTTCAT
>DVLW01000197.1 GCA_018715285.1 Candidatus Faecivivens stercoripullorum
CGAAACCGAAGATGATTACGAGATCGTCGGCGATGAGGAAATCGTGTTTGACCACCCTAAAAAGCAGTCTGCAAAACCAGCCGCACACAATTCTGTTTCCCGTCCGGTGGATGTTCGCTGTCCGGTTTCCAAGAAATGTTCCGGCTGCCAGATGCAAAACCTTACCTATCAGGATGGTCTGCACTGGAAACAGGCGCAGGTTGTCAAACTGCTGGGACAGTACGGACGGGTACAGTCGATTATCGGAATGGAAAATCCCACCCATTATCGCAATAAAGTACAGGTAGCTTTCGGCATGACCCGTCAGCATAAAATCATTTCGGGTGTCTGGCAGTCAAAAGAACATAAAATCACCGTGGTAGACCGCTGTATAATTGAGGACAGTATCGCTTCGGAAATTGCCATCACTGTCCGAAAGCTGTTGTCTGCATTTAAGATGACGGCATGGACAGAACAGGAAGGCGGATTTTTGCGGCACCTGCTGATTCGCAGAGGTTTTGCGACTGGGCAGATTATGGTGGTACTGGTTGCGGGCACACCGGTTTTCCCATCCAAAAAGAATTTTGTAGCGGCGCTGCTGCGTGCACATCCTGAGATTACGACGGTCGTCTTTACCGTCAATGGCAGTGACACCAATCTGTTGCTGGGAGACAGAGAAGAGGTCCTTTACGGCAAGGGTTATATAGAAGACGTGCTGTGCGGACTAACTTTCAGAATCTCTCCGAAATCTTTTTATCAGGTCAATCCTGTTCAGACGGAAGTCCTCTACCGCACGGCAATTGACTTTGCCGGTCTGACCGGAAATGAAACCGTTCTCGACGCATATTGCGGCATCGGCACAATTGGACTTGCAGCGGCGTCGGAAGCACGCCGGGTTATTGGCGTGGAACTGAATGCGGATGCAGTTGCCGATGCACAGAAAAACAAACGGCAAAACGGTATTCAAAATGCCTCTTTTATCTGTGCTGATGCTGGAGAATATCTGACCAGCGTGGCTGAACAGCAGCAGGATGGACAGAAAATTAATGTGCTGTTTATGGACCCGCCGCGTGCCGGTGCTAGCAGAGAATTTTTAAATGCGGTACTGCGGTGTGTCCCGGAAAAGATTGTATATATTTCCTGTAATCCGGAGACACAGGCGCGTGATCTCAAACAGCTGGCCGGTGGAAGACAGCCTGCCTACCGTGTAAAGAAGATTCAGCCGGTTGATATGTTCCCGTGGACCCATCATGTAGAAAATATCGTGCTGCTTGAACGCAGTGTCCCCAAAAAAGAAGATACACCTCAGAATAAGCATGTCCAGTCTTCTGACCATAAACATGCTCAGCCAAAGCCCAAGTCGGTTCACCGTTCCCGTCCTTCCAGACGGTCACAGTTTGCCGATCGAAATCGGGCTGTGTTTGGCAAATCAGGCAAAAAATCGGAAAAGAAATAATAGCGCCAGATAAGCGGGTACTGCCTTTAAAAGGCAGTACCCGTTGTCCGGAAGGTGCATTATAAGAGAGGATATATTTTTCATGACGGTAAAGAGCTCCAATTTTGCCAAAGGAGTTATGATGACCTGTGTGTCAGCCGCATTATTCGGCATAACTCCGGTACTGGCGGGTGAAACTTATGAAATGGGCAGTAACGCACTGACCCTGACTTTTTACCGGAACCTGATGGCAGTTCCGGTATTGCTGGTAATTATGGCGGTACGAAAAATTCCGTTTCGCCTTACGCTGAAACAATTATTGCTGATCTGCGCAATTGGTGCAGGGTTGCGGGCAAGTACGACATTTATGCTGTATGCGTCCTATGATTATATCGGGATTGGTACGGCGACAACGCTGCATTTTCTGTACCCGCTGTTTACGGCGCTGCTTTGTCTTATACTGTTTAGGCAGAAGATGGGAATCGGGAAGTGCTGCGCACTGGTCCTGGCAGCGGCAGGCGTCGGATGTTTTGCCAGCTTTACCGGCGATGGCGGATTTACCGCCATGCTTCCCGGACTGATTTTGGCGATTGCATCGTCGATTACCTACTCAGGGTATATGACCGGTATGGAACATACTGCACTGCGGGATATGGATGCAACAAAGGTTTCCTGTTATATGGCACTGAGCAATGCCGTGGCAGTTATGGCGATCAACATCCCATTAAATGAAATTCATTTTGCCCTGCCTCCCAAAGCGATGCTGTATACATTCATTATATCCATCTGCACATCGTTTTTTGCGTTTGCGCTTTTGCAGCTGGGTATCCGGGAACTTGGCGCGTCTACAGCCGCGATTTTCTGTCTGCTGGAACCGATCACCAGCGTGGCGGCCGGCTGGCTGATTTTAAAAGAAGAAATGACCCTTAAAAAGGGAATAGGCTGTCTGCTGGTACTGGGTGCAGTGGCGGCTGCGCTTGCGTCTCAGAAATCAGAAGGCAAAAATCGTATTGCTGCAAAAGACGGCGCGGATGTTTAATCTGAACCGGACAGAAATTTGCACAGGAAGGTGTCAATAAGATGATAAAATTCAATCTTCGCCGGGTGCTGGTTATGTGCCTGGGGATTGTAATCATGGGCCTTGGAATCAGCCTGTTTAAAATCTCACTGATGGGAAATGACCCCAGCAGCGCAATGGTTATGGCGCTGGGTGACAGGCTGGGAATTGATTTTTCGGTGATGCTGATTATTATGAACAGCCTGTTCTTTCTGGTGGAGATCCTCCTGGGAAGACGGTATATTGGCATCGGGACATTTGTCAACTGGTTTTGCGTGGGAATTCTGGCTTCATTTTATACCCGTTTGATTACCTCTTTCTGGACAGTACCGAATGCGTTTTTGCCGAGACTGGCGTTGATGGGCGGCGGAGTACTGGTGCTCAGCCTGTCTGCCTCTTTGTATCAGACGGCAGACCTGGGTATCTCTCCGTATGACAGTTTGTCGATTATTATGCGTGACCGGCTGCCGGTACCGTACTTTTGGTGCAGAATCTTTACCGATGCGGCCTGTTCTGCGATCTGTTGGGTACTCGGTGGTATTGTTGGACTGGGAACACTGTTTTGTGCGTTGGGACTGGGGCCGTTTATTCATTTCTTCAACCGGACGGTATCCGAAAAACTGTGTGGAGTACAAAAACAGGATACGGCTGCTGTGTCGGAAAATGGCTGAGAAAGGAGAATTTTTATGCAAAAGGCAAATGCTTTTCCTCACCCATTGAAAGCAGTTATCTTTGATATGGACGGACTGCTGATTGATACGGAAAAACATCTGGTACGCTGCTGGTGTCAGGCGGCGCAGGAAATGGGGTTTGATATGCAGCGGGAACATGCGCTGCATATCCGGAGTCTGGCAGGGAAATATGCTGCACCTTATCTGAAATCGGAACTCGGCGAAAATTTTGATTACTTCCGTGTCAGAGAACGCCGCAAGGAATTGGTGGCGCAGGCACTTGCAGAAAATGGGCTGGAGCGCAAGAAAGGTGCACTCGAACTGCTCAAATGGCTGCGGGAAAAGGGAATCCGTACCGCGGTTGCAACTGCGACAGATGAGGAGCGGGCGACACGATATCTCAGCGAGATTGAGGTGCTGCCGCTTTTGGATAAGGTTGTTTGTGCGACAATGGTGGAAAATGGAAAACCAATGCCGGACGTCTATTTGTACGCCTGTAAACAGTTGGGTGAATTGCCGCAAAACTGCCTGGCACTGGAAGATTCTCCTAACGGAGTATTATCTGCATGGAGAGCCGGCTGTGCCGTTGTCATGGTACCCGATCTGACCCAGCCGGATGAACAAATCAGTTCTATTCTGACCGGAGTAGCGCCCGATTTGTCGGCTGTTATCGGGCTGATTCAGCAGATGGGGCGATAAGATGGAACAACAGACACAGACTATTTCCCGGGGAGGAATCGGAATTTATATTCATGTACCGTTTTGTGCATCTAAATGCGGGTACTGTGATTTTTATTCCCGCGTCAGACGTGACCAGATGGAAGGGTATCTGGATGCACTGGAACGGGAGATTGCCGGATGGAAACACCGTGGTCTGAAAGCGGATACCGTCTTTTTTGGCGGCGGAACACCGTCGCTGTTGACGTCTGCACAGCTGGAACGGGTCATGAATGCTGTCCGGGAAAACTTTGAACTGCTTCCTGGTGCCGAAATTACAATGGAAGCAAATCCGGAAACAGTAGATACAGCCAGCCTGAAAGCCTCTTACCAA
>DVLW01000198.1 GCA_018715285.1 Candidatus Faecivivens stercoripullorum
CTAACCAACAAGGAGGTTTATTCTATGTCCAACAAAAAGGCCGGCATCCTCTTTAAGGATACTCCGGAACAAAAGAAAAAGCTGGAAGAGGTCATTGCCGCGCATAAAGACCAGCCCGGCGCACTGATGCCGATTCTTCAGCAGGCGCAGGATATCTACGGTTACCTTCCGATCGAGGTCCAGACCACGATTGCGGAAGCTCTGGATATCCCGCTTGAGGAAGTATACGGCGTCGTTACTTTTTATGCACAGTTTTCGCTTTACCCCAAGGGACAGTATAAGATTTCTGTATGCCTGGGCACAGCCTGCTATGTTAAGGGCTCGGGCACAATTTATGATAAGCTGCAGCAGGTGCTTGGAATCGGCGGCGGCGAATGTACCCCTGACGGCAAGTTTTCGCTGGAAGCATGCCGCTGTGTAGGCGCGTGCGGCCTGGCACCGGTCATGATGGTCAACGACGAGGTTTTCGGCAAGCTGACGGCTGACGACGTAGAAGGCATCCTCGCCAAGTTTAGCGCTTAAAATCTATCAGGAAAGGATTGTGGCGACATGCAGGAACTCTCGCTCAACGTCTTGGATATCGCACAGAACTCGGTCCGTGCAAAGGCCACTCTGGTCACCATTACCGTTACTGAGCGCAGTGCAGATCATTATCTTGAGATCTCGATTGCGGATGACGGATGCGGAATGAGCGAGGAACAGGTCGCGCGTGTCATGGACCCGTTTTTTACAACCCGTACCACAAGAAAAGTCGGATTGGGTATCCCCTTTTTCAAGCTGACGGCCGAATCAACCGGCGGAAGTTTTGATATCCAGTCAACGCTGGGCAAGGGAACGGTCACGACGGCGCGTTATCATACCGACCATATCGATATGATGCCTCTGGGCGACATGAACGCAACCATCCTCTCACTGATTAGTATGAATCCCCAGATGGATTTTGTTTACCGGCGTTCGCTGGATAATAACAGTTTTACACTTGACACCCGGGAACTGAAAGCGGTTCTTGAGGATGTCCCGATCAACTCTCCGGAAGTCGTCCAGTTTATGAAGGAGACGCTCGAGGAGGGCGAATCTGAAATTTTGAATCAGAATACTTAGAAAGGATTGATTTATATGAAGAGTCTGGAAGAACTCAAAGCAATCCGTGATCGCGCAAAAGCCACCGTGCATCTTCGGAAAGAAAATTCTCCTGACAATATCCGTGTCGTCGTCGGTATGGCGACCTGCGGTATCGCTGCCGGCGCAAGACCGGTTCTCTCTGCGTTCACTGAAGAAGTCGCAAAACGTGGTCTTCAGAACGTCATGGTTACCCAGACCGGATGTATCGGCCTGTGCCAGTATGAACCCATCGTCGAGGTTTATGAGCCCGACGGAAAGGTTACTACATATGTCAAAATGACCCCCGATAAGGTTGACCGAATCATCACCGAGCATCTGGTCAACGGAAAAGTTGTGGATGAATTTACCATCGGCAGCGTCGGCAATCTGTAATAAGGAGGCAGCTACATGTATCGTTCTCATGTTCTGGTCTGTGGAGGCACCGGTTGCAGCTCTTCCAACAGCCAGCAAATCATCGACGCACTGGAAACTGAAATCGCAGCAGCCGGTCTGTCGGATGAAGTAAAAGTCGTAAAAACCGGTTGCTTTGGTCTGTGTGCACTCGGCCCGATTATGATTATCTATCCGGAAGGTTCCTTCTACTCGGAAGTTAAACCCTCTGACGTTCCGGAAATTGTTGAAGAGCACCTGCTCAAGGGCCGTATCGTTAAACGGCTGCTTTATAAAGAGACCGTTCAGGAAGACAACAGCGTCAAATCTCTGAACGAAACCAACTTCTATGCAAAACAGCACCGTGTTGCACTGCGCAACTGTGGTGTTATCAACCCCGAAAATATCGATGAATATATCGCTGTCGACGGTTATCAGGCACTGGGCAAGGTCCTGACCGAAATGACTCCTCAGCAGGTTATCGATGTAATCCTCGCTTCCGGTCTGCGCGGACGCGGCGGCGCTGGATTCCCGACCGGCAAGAAGTGGAGCTTTGCGGCTGCAAACCAGGCTGACCAGAAGTATGTCTGCTGCAACGCTGACGAAGGTGACCCCGGTGCATTCATGGACCGTTCTGTTCTGGAAGGCGACCCGCACGTCGTTCTGGAAGCTATGGCGATTGCAGGTTACGCAATCGGCGCTTCCCAGGGTTACATCTATGTCCGTGCAGAATACCCGATCGCAGTTCATCGTTTGCAGATTGCCATTAAACAGGCAAGAGAATATGGACTTTTGGGCAAGGATATCTTCGGCACCGGATTTGACTTTGACATCGACCTGAGACTGGGTGCCGGTGCATTCGTATGTGGTGAGGAAACCGCTCTGATGACCTCTATCGAAGGCCACCGCGGTGAACCCAGACCCCGTCCTCCGTTCCCTGCTGTCAAGGGTCTGTTCGCAAAACCGACTATCCTGAACAACGTTGAGACCTACGCAAACATCCCGCAGATCATCCTCAAGGGTGCTGACTGGTTTGCTTCGATGGGTACCGAAAAGAGCAAGGGCACTAAGGTATTTGCTCTGGGCGGCAAGATCAACAACACCGGTCTGGTCGAAGTCCCGATGGGTACTACCCTGCGTGAGATCATCGAAGAGATCGGCGGCGGTATCCCGAATGGCAAGAAGTTCAAGGCTGCACAGACCGGCGGTCCTTCCGGCGGATGCATCCCGGCTGAACATCTGGACGTTCCGATCGATTATGATAACCTGCTGGCAATCGGCTCGATGATGGGCTCCGGCGGTCTGATCGTCATGGACGAAGACACCTGTATGGTCGATATCGCAAAATTCTTCCTGGAATTCACTGTTGATGAATCCTGCGGTAAATGTACTCCCTGCCGTGTCGGTACCAAGCGCCTGTATGAGATGCTGGATAAGATCACCCGCGGTCAGGCTACGATGGAAGACCTCGACAAGCTGGAAGAACTCTGCTACTACATCAAGAATAACTCGCTGTGTGGTCTGGGACAGACGGCTCCTAACCCCATCCTGTCCACCCTGCGCTACTTCCGTGACGAATATGTCGCACATATCGTGGATAAGACCTGCCCGGCTGGTGTATGTAAACATCTGATGAAGTACACCATCGACCCCGAAAAGTGCAAAGGCTGTACTTTGTGTGCACGTAACTGCCCGGTTAACGCTATTTCCGGTACTGTTAAACAGCCTCATGTCATCGACACCAGCAAGTGTATCAAGTGCGGCGCCTGCATGGAGAAGTGCAGATTCGGCGCGATCAGCAAGAAATAATCGGGAGGACAGCCAAGATGATTAATCTCAAGATCAACAACATCCCTGTTTCTGTCGAGCCCGGCACCACCATTCTGGAAGCCGCCCGTCAGCTGGGTATCAATATTCCCACCCTCTGTTACCTCAAAGACATCAACGAGATCGGTGCCTGCCGTATCTGCACCGTTGAGGTCAAAAATGCAAAAGGCCTGCTGCCTGCCTGCGTATACCCGGTAAACGAGGGCATGGAAGTCTTCACCAACACCAAAAAGGTGCTGGACGCTCGTAAGAAAAACCTCGAACTGCTGCTGTCGGTTCACCACAAGGAATGCCTTTCCTGCCCCAGAAGCGGAAACTGCGAATTCCAGAAACTGTGCAATGACTACGGCATTTCGGATGAACACGTCTATGAGGGCGAAAAGAACGAGTATGAGATCGACGATTCCGCCGCTCATATGATCCGCGACAACTCCAAGTGCGTGCTCTGCCGCCGCTGTGTCGCTGTCTGCCGCAAGTATCAGGACTGCGGCGTTATCGGCCCGATCGACCGTGGTTTCAAGACCCACATCGGTTCCGCATTTGAAAGAAATCTGGGCGACGTTGCCTGTGTATCCTGCGGTCAGTGCATCGCTGCATGTCCGACTGGCGCGCTCCAGGAAAAGGATATGACCGACGAGGTCTGGGCTGCTCTGTCCAACCCCGAAAAGACTGTTATCGTTCAGACTGCTCCTGCTGTCAGAGCTGCTCTTGGTGAAGCATTTGGCCTGCCGATGGGCACCAATGTCGAAGGCAAGATGGTCGCAGCACTGCGCAGAATCGGCTTTGCAAAGGTATTCGATACCGTCTTTGCAGCTGACCTGACCATTATGGAAGAAGCACACGAGCTGGTTGAGCGTATGCAGAATGGCGGCGTACTGCCGATGATTACCTCCTGCAGCCCCGGATGGGTCAAGTACTGCGAACACTACTTCCCCGATTTCATCCCCAACCTGTCTACCTGCAAATCGCCCCAGCAGATGTTCGGCGCGATTGCCAAGACCTGGTATGCGGAAAAGATGGGCATCGACCCCAAGAATCTTGTCGTCGTTTCGATCATGCCCTGTACCGCGAAGAAGTTTGAGGTCGGCAGAGACGATCAGTCGGCTGCTGGTGTACCCGATGTCGATATCGCACTGACCACCAGAGAACTGGCTAAGATGATTAAGGCTTCCGGTCTGGACTTCAACCTCCTGCCTGACGAGAAATTCGACGAGCCGCTCGGACTCGGCGCTGGTGCCGGCGTAATCTTCGGCGCAACCGGCGGCGTTATGGAAGCTGCTCTGAGAACTGCAAACGACTGGCTGACCGGTACCGATACTCCTGCTGAAAAGATGGACTTCTCCGCTGTCCGCGGCACCGAAGGCATCAAGGAAGCAACCTATACCGTCGGCGGCGTAACCCTCAAGGTTGCGATCTGCTCCGGCCTGGCAAATGCTAAAAAGCTGCTGACCGCTGTCCGCAACGGTGAAGCAGATTATCAGTTCATCGAAGTCATGGCCTGCCCCGGCGGCTGTGTCAACGGTGGCGGACAGCCCTTTGTCCCGGCTTCTGTCAAGAACTTCACCGATGTCCGCGCAATCCGTGCAAAGGCTCTGTATGCCGAGGACGAGGCGCTGACCATCCGCAAGTCTCATCAGAATCCTTCCGTCATCGAGCTGTACAAAGAGTACCTCGGCGAACCCGGAAGCGAAAAGGCACATCATATCCTGCATACCTCTTACGTCGCACGCAAGAGATATTGATCTGATCGGCATTTTCTGAATATGAACGAAACAGCGCTCCGTCCGGTAGACCCGGGCGGAGCGTTGTTTATGGGCAGAATTTTCTTTATAAGAAATTTTGCAGGATGTTCACAAAATCATGCCTGAACGGCGTTGACGAATGGATACGGCGGTGGTATAATATTAACTAACAAAGTTAGCTTATGAAGACAGCTATCTAAGGAGGTGAACCGGTGGAGTACGAAAAACTGGCGGAAGAAATGTTTCAGCTGGTCTCTAAACTCCGGTTTAAACAGCAGACCCGGCCGCTCAGCAATGCCACCCATGGTGAACACTTTGTTCTGGTTTACGTCTATCAGAAAAAATGTGTCCTGCCCGGTGATCTGGCGCAGGTCATGAATGCTTCGACCGCATACGTCGCCAAAATGCTGCGCGGACTGGAAGAAAGAGGGCTGATCCGCCGCCGTCCGGACGATCAGGACCGCAGAAGAACGCTGATTACCCTGACCGAACTTGGTGAGCAGGCAGCTCAGAAAGATATGGATTCCGCCCGCGACCATATCATCCAGATATTGGAAATACTGGGGGAAGAAGATGCGCAGCATTTTCTCCGCATTCTCAAAAAACTGATTTCTGCTAAAGAGCAGATGGAAAAATGACAGCGGCCTGCAGGCTGGCTATCATCCTGCAGGCTGTTTTTAGGCTGTGATAGCTAACTGTTTTAGCTAATTTTGTTGGATATGTTCACAACTCAGTAACAAGGAGGACACAATGGTAAAACTTTTTCGCTACCTGAAAAAACGCGAATGGATTATGGCAGCGGTTTCACTGGTGTTTATCATCAGTCAGGTCTGGCTGGACCTGCGGCTGCCGGAATACATGAGCGAAATCACCGTACTTGTTCAGACAGACGGCAGCACCATGTCAGAGATTCTGACCGCGGGTGGAAAGATGCTCGGATGTGCACTGGGAAGTATGGCGATGGCAATCATCACATGTTACTTTGCCTCGGTCATCGCGGCGTCGGTCAGCAAGAGGCTCCAAAGTGAACTGTACCACAAGGTACTCTCCTTTTCCAGCGAAGAGATGAACCATTTCTCCACCGCCAGCCTGATTACCCGCTCGACCAATGACGTCACACAGGTTCAGATGATTTTTGCGATGGGAATGCAGCTGATGATTAAAGCGCCGATTATGGCGGTCATGGCAATTATCAAGATTCAGAACAAGGGCAACTGGCAGTGGACGACACTGACGGCAGGAGCAGTTATTTTGCTGCTGACGGTCATTACGCTGCTGATGAGCTACGCACTGCCGAAGTTCCGGAAAATGCAGTCGCTGACTGATAACCTCAACCGGATTACCCGTGAAAACCTGACCGGTCTGCGGGTAGTGCGCGCCTACAACGCCGAAAACTATCAGGAAAGCAAATTCACCGCCGCAAACGATGAAATGACCACCAACAGCCTGCGGGTCAACCGGGCAATGTCGATTATCAACCCGGTCATGAGCCTGGTTATGAATGGTATCTCGCTGGGAATTTACTGGATTGGCGCCTACCTGATCGAAAGCGCCGGGATGCAGGAAAAACTGGATATCTTCTCAAACATGGTGGTATTCTCGTCCTATTCGATGCAGGTCATCATGTCGTTTATGATGCTGGCGATGATCTTTGTCATGCTGCCTCGTGCACAGGTTTCGGCAAAACGTATCCTTGAGGTATTGCAAACCGCGCCGACCCTGAAAAATGGCAGCCGGGACAGTGAAAACAACCTGGAGGGTGAAATTGAATTTGACCACGTATCCTTCCGGTACCCGGGTGCTGACGCGGATATGCTGGAGGATATCACCTTCACAGCCCATAAGGGTGAAACGATTGCATTTATCGGCGCGACCGGTTCGGGCAAAACTACGCTGGTCAACCTGATTCCGAGGCTGTACGATGTCAGCAAAGGCAGTGTTAAGGTAGACGGCGTGGATGTACGGGAATACGATATGAAAAAGCTGCGCAATAAACTGGGGTATGTTTCCCAGAAAGCAGTTCTGTTTGCCGGTGATATCCGCGAGAACATCCGCCTCGGAGACAATGGAAAACAGCAGGCATCCGATGACGAAATCCGTACCGCACTGGATATCGCCCAGAGCAGCGACTTTGTCGGCAATATCCCGGAAGGCATCGGCGGCGAAGTATCGCAAAACGGTGCAAACTTCTCGGGCGGTCAGAAACAGCGTCTGTCGATTGCACGCGCGATTGCAAGAAAGCCGGAAATCTATATCTTTGACGACTCCTTCTCGGCACTGGACTACAAGACCGACCGTATTCTCCGCAGCCGCTTGAAACAAGAGTCTGCCGGTGTTACGACGCTGATTGTTGCACAGCGTATCGGCACGATTATGGACGCTGACAAGATCATCGTTCTGGATGATGGCCGCGCTGTCGGCATCGGTACCCACAAACAGCTGCTGGAGACCTGCCCGGTTTATCAGCAGATCGCCGCTTCACAGCTTTCAAAGGAGGAACTCAGCAGATGAATATGCATCATAGAGCACCCATGCCGCAGGGTAAATTCTCTCCCGCGGGGCTGAAAAAGCTGTACTTTTTCTGTAAAAAATACATTCCTGCCGTTATCATCGCGCTGATCTGCGCAGTCGGCGGAACTGTCTTTACGATTATCGGGCCGGATAAACTGTCTGAACTCACCGACCTGATTACCGAAGGACTGATGACCGGCATTGATATGGACGCGGTCACACGGGTTGCGGTGCTGCTGACGGTTATGTACCTTTGCTCAGCGCTGCTGACCTTTACCCAGGGGCAGCTGATGACCGTCACCACCCAGCGGATTTCGCAGGGATTGCGGGAAGCCATCAGCAAAAAGATCAACCGGCTGCCCATCGATTACTATAACAAAACCACCTTTGGTGATATCCTCTCCCGTGTCACCAACGACGTCGACACTATCTCCCAGACCATCCAGAACAGCATTATCACGCTGGTTTCATCGGTTGTGCTGCTGCTCGGATGCCTGCTGATGATGTTTAAAACCAACTGGATTATGACCATTTCGGCGATTGTTGCGTCGCTGATCGGATTTGTGCTGATGGTGCTGATTATGGGACGCTCCCAGCGGTACTTTATCGCACGTCAGCAGGGATTGGGCGATATGAACGGCCATATCGAGGAAGCATACGCCGGTCATACCGTCATCCGGGTGAGCAACGCTGAAAAGGAGTTTTCCGAAAAGTTCGAGGAGCTCAATGAAAAACTCTATCAGGCAAGCTGGAAATCCCAGTTCCTGTCGGGACTGATGATGCCGATTATGGGCTTTATCGGCAACCTCGGGTATGTAACCGTCTGCGTCATCGGTGCACTGCTGACGATGAACGGCAGCATCACTTTCGGTGTCATCATCGCGTTTATGGTATACGTCCGGCTGTTCACCAATCCCCTTTCCCAGATCGCACAGGCCATGACCAGCATCCAGTCGGCTGCTGCTGCATCGGGACGGGTATTCGACTTTCTGGAAGCAGAGGAGATGGAAGACGAGAGCAGCAAAACAACCAAACTCTCCAATCCTACCGGCCAGGTCACCTTTGAGCACGTCAAATTCGGCTATACACCCGACCGTATCATCATCCACGATTTCTCCCAGCAGGTCCAGCCCGGTCAGAAGGTTGCCATCGTCGGGCCGACCGGCGCAGGAAAAACGACGCTGGTCAATCTGCTGATGCGGTTTTATGAAATCGACGGCGGCAGCATCTCAATTGACGGCATCAATACCCGTCAGCTCACCAGAGAAAACGTCCATTCGCTGTTTGGCATGGTTTTGCAGGACACTTGGCTGTTTGAAGGAACCATCCGTGACAACATCGTCTATGGCAAACAGGGCGTGACCAATGAAGACCTCGACCGGGTATGCAAAGCCGTCGGACTGTACCATTATATCCATACCCTGCCAAACGGCTATGATACCGTACTCGACAGCGGCATCAGCCTCTCGGAAGGTCAGAAACAGCTGATGACAATTGCGCGTGCGATGATTGAAAACGCACCGATGCTGATTCTGGATGAAGCGACCTCGTCGGTCGATACCAGAACCGAGCTGCTGATTCAGCAGGCAATGGATCAGCTGACCAAGGGACGCACCTCCTTTGTCATTGCCCACCGGCTTTCCACCATCAAAAACGCCGATATCATCCTTGTCCTCAAGGACGGCGACATCATCGAAAGCGGCAACCATCAGACGCTGCTGGAAAAAGGCGGCTTTTATGCCGAACTGTACAACGCACAGTTTGCGCGTTAAAATCGCCCGATACCATGACAAAACCCCGGTACGGTTATTCTCCGTACCGGGGTTTTGTTGCATTTATCCACGGAATTTGGCAATCGCCTTCTGGATTTCCTCACGGACTTCCTCGTCCTCTTCCTCTTCCAGCTGCCGGGCCAGAAAAGTGACCGCGGACGAATACCGCATTTCACCGAGCGCATAAGCAGCCGCCAGCCGCTTGTCACGGTCAGGCGAGGTCAGCAGTTCGCAGAGTTTGGGCATATAGGGGTCCATCTGTTCTTCACCGAGAATGCGCACCGTCTGCAAAAGCAGTGCCTTT
>DVLW01000199.1 GCA_018715285.1 Candidatus Faecivivens stercoripullorum
TCCTGGTCACGTACGCCATGTCCGCGGAATACTGGCTTTTCAGGCGGAGAAGGAGCGGGATTTTCCTTTTTCTGCCTGCTGGAAAATTTTTGCAGGAAGGTCATTTTACATCTGCTCCTCCCGAACCTGCCAGCTCTTTTCAGTATGATTGATTTCTACAATGATCCGGATTTTGCCATCTGAAAAGATGGTCTGCTGCCTGTTCCCATCTTGATCCAGCAGCTTGTGGGAAAGCATTTCCATTTTTGCCACTCTGCGCTGCAATTCTGATACAGTTTTCCATCTGCGGACTTCTTCCGTACATTCAATCTGGGGTGATGAGAAGGCACCATCGATGCCAGGATATGCAGGATCTCTGCGGATATACGCCGCACCGCCATTGAGCAGTGCGTACAGCATATAATCCTCACCATCCGGATAGTTTTCCATCGGCCAGGGGATAATCAGGCAGTCATGGTATACCAGGTTGTACAGAGGAACCGGGATACCTTTTCGGGGTGAACCGGGCCGCCGCATCATAAAGTCATAGGGTGCATAATGGCAGAATACCAGCTGAGGGATAGCCCAGTCGGCTGCTTCTTCCGAGGATGGCAGGATTCCATTTGCGTTTAGCCATGCAAAGCAGGAGAGCCGATATCCAAGACACTCCTGACGTGTCATTGGATGAGCGGGATTTGCGCACTCATCCGGCTCATTGCAGGTGAATACATCCAGGTAACTGCAATCCGGACGGATTCCTTCCTGGAACAGGCCATCAAAATTTCTCCGGACAAAATAAGGTGCCTGTGACGCACAAAGGTAATCCTGCGGACCGCCAGCCCACAGCGCCATTGAAAAGATACTGCCATCTGCCGACTGAACCGAAAGAGCCGAGTTATAAGACTGCGCAGAGTGATAGAAATCACGGTACTGGTCATGAAGGCCATACAGATACCCGCAATCATGCATTGTCTCTTGCAGCGCTCTCAGTCCATCCCAGCCGCCGGCTTCGACACAGGCAGGAAAATAGTCGGGATGACAATTATCATACCCAGGTTCTGCCCATCCATCCAGGTGCAGATACAGTCTGTCGACGCCCATCTGATGATACTGCTTTATTTGCTCAGCCCGTACAGAAAAAGGCGTAAGGTGGTTGTTTTTCTCAGGGGCAGCAGGGTCGAAAAAGTCGCTTTTCGGGTCGACATGGGTTTTGATACCGGTATGGACAAATCCGGCACCGATCAGGTCATCTACTTTGGGATTGGCAGCAGCTTTTTCTGCCAGCGTACGCAAAAGACCGGTTTCCCGGGCGTATTCCCGATAAATCTTGGCAAGCTGGTTGTAATCACAGTTTTCCCGGAAAGAATACCGGATTTTCCGGACACCTGTCATTTTCCCGAGGGACGGCAGCCAGTAGTATGCCAGACGGGTACTGCCGCCAGCCGGATGATGGCAGGTATATCCTGCATCTGCGGGCGTCTGACAGATCGCAATATATCCATCTGATTCTTTGACCTGTCCAAACCAGGGCATATATGCCGCCGCACTTTCCAGCTGTCCGTTAAACGGAAGGCGTTCGAACTCTTCCGGCCAGCCATTGGGAATCATCAATCCCTGCTGATAGGTAATCAGCGAGTACCACCGGCTGTCTGCCTGGTCGAATATCGCACTGCCTGGCCAGCACACCTGTTTGATATCTGTCATGCTGTCCGACAGAGGAATCCATTCGGCATGCAGATGTTCTCCTGTTTTTTCCATCCACAAACGGATTTCAAAAGCAATTTCTTTGGTCCCTGTATAGCGGATACAAATTCCGTTACCAATGCCGGTTTCAATCCGTTCCATACGGATATCGTTCATTTCCGCAAAGGAAATGGTTTGATTTTCTGTCAGGATACTGCCGCCGGTAAAAGACCATTCGGTACCGGCTGACATAAAGGTAAAACTTCCATCTGAAAAAGCGGTGAGAACCTGTTTGCCCAGGCAAACCTGTATATTTTTTTCGATCATCTGACCAGGTTCCTTTCTGATTAACATCATTTTATGCGACTTTATTATAGCACAAAAAGCAATTGCGGAAAACAGTCAGAAATGCTATAATCAAAATAATGTGTAATGATGTCGGAACAGAAAGGTGTGTCGCAGTATGGCTGAACTTATTTTATCGCTGATTGATTTTGAAGAAAAAGATTTTGAACAGCTCCGGCTGGTTGCAGGAGAACGAAAACTGGTGACCAAAATGGAACTGGGCGGAAAGATTCCGGATGAAATCTGGCAGCAGGCTACAGTAATTTTGGGTAACCCGACGCCGGAACAGCTGAAAATGTGCGATCATCTGAAACTTTTGCAGCTGCAAAGTGCCGGTGCGGACAATTATTGTCTGCCTGGTGTTTTGCCGGAAGATGTCGTATTGTGCAACGCGACCGGAAGCTATGGCCTCGCAATCGCTGAGCATATGGTCGGGGTTACGATGATGATGGCTAAAAAGCTGCATCTTTATCGTGACCAGCAGTTTGCAGGTGTATGGCGTGATCTTGGAACGGTTATGCCCATTACCGGAAGCCGGGTACTGGTTGTCGGACTTGGGGACATCGGAACGGAATACGCTATTCGGATGTATATGCTGGGTGCCAATATTACCGGCGTTACCCGTACTGTTAAG
This sequence comes from Candidatus Faecivivens stercoripullorum, assembly GCA_018715285.1. GTDB lineage: Bacteria > Bacillota > Clostridia > Oscillospirales > Ruminococcaceae > Faecivivens > Faecivivens stercoripullorum. The sequence goes on from DVLW01000199.1 coordinate 2,642, forward strand.
GAAGGACCTCCTTTTGTCGACAGGATGGCAGTTACCGCCCAGCTGGATGAACTGCTTCCTCAGGCGGATATCGTTGCACTGGCGCTTCCCGGTGGAAATGCAACCACTGGTATTATGAATGCTCACCGGATTGTCTTAATGAAACCGGGCGCTTTGCTTTTAAACGTCGGCAGAGGAAGCGCAATCGATACCGATGCACTTTACCGGGCGCTGGAAGAAGGGAGGCTCGGTGGAGCGGCACTGGATGTTACTGACCCGGAACCGCTTCCCATCGATCATCCGCTGTGGCACCAGCCGCGTGCGGTTATTACACCGCATATTTCGGGAGGACTGCATCTGCGGGATATTTATGACAAACTGGTTGTACGCTGCATCCGTAATGTTGCGGCGTATGCTCAGGGACGGCCTTATGAGTCGCAGGTCGACCGGTCGACAGGATATGCAGTGACCAGAACGTCGGCAGCTGAATCTTAAATTTCCGAATAAAAGTAAAAGACCTTTTCGGCTCCGGAAATTGGAGTACCGAAAAGGTCTTTTTGTTGGATAAAACGATCATAGTTTAAGAATAGATTCACTTTTTTGGCGTCTGGCGGCTATTCGTCATAATCTGTCTGTCCTGGGCTTTCTGACGCTTTTCAAAGAATAAATCTCCGATTCCCAGACCAATAATTGTCAGGGCACAGGTCATCAGAA